>JAITDQ010000191.1 GCA_031282485.1 Tannerella sp.
TAATTTTGAATAATTCAATTATTTAATTACTTTTGCACGTCGGATATGTACTTTGAGAACAATATTAAGAGGAAAAGTAATGGTTTTTAAAGAATTGATGGAAACAAATGAAGAAGAAAATGACGTCAGGATAATCACCGCCCTCAGGGCGTCGGGACTTCCGGTTGTTTTGTATGGGGCGACAGTCGATGTGGCGGATCAGATCGTGAAAAAGTTGTCCGGCTATGGCATTGAACTGTCGTTAGTGGCTTTTGACGACGAGTCGCCGCTTATGACCGGACAGACTGTCTCGCTGACAGAAACGGAAACGACCGGCATAAAGGAACTTGATGAAAAAATACCGGCTTATCATGTGATTCTGGGATTTGTGAAAGGATACGGCAATATTCCTGCGATAACGGCCAAGTTCAAAAATGCAAAGTCCGTGTCGTATCTGTCCGAAATTTTTGATATGGAGATTATTACTTCTTCTTTTGTCCGGGAAAACAGGGCGTTTCTGGAGGAGTTTTATGAAAATCTTCAGGATCAAAATTCAAAGGATTCGTTCGTGGCTTATCTGTTGAGCAAGACGCGGCAGGACATGAAATATCTTCCCCCGGTGTTTGACAGGATTCAGTATTTTCCGAAGGGGATATTTGAATTTTCGGATCACGAATCATATTTTGACTGCGGGGCGTTTACCGGCGATACGATTGCCGGTTTTTTGAAGGCAACCGGCCGTTCGTACCGTCATATCTGGGCTGCCGAACCGGACAGGTCGAACTGTGAACAGTTGCTGAAGTATGTTGCGGAGGAAAAACTTACGGATATAGACGTTATCAATAAAGGTATATACGGTTATGCAGGGAAGTTGCCTTTTCGGGAGAGCGGTACGATGCTTTCCATGATTTCGGACGGTGCGGATCGTTATATCGAAGTTGATACGATCGATCATATTGTGGACGGGGAATCGGTTACCTATATAAAAATGGATGTGGAAGGCGCGGAACTCCAAGCTTTGAGAGGCGCGGAACGGACGATACGGAACAACACGCCTGTTCTGGGCATAAGCATTTACCACAGGCAACGCGATTTGATCGATATCCCCGGATATATAAAGGAGATTGTACCGGAATACAGGTTCTATTTCAGGGTACATAAAAAACTGGCAATAGATACGGTTCTGTATGCCGTTACAGCATGAAGTTTAATTTTTTAACAATTCATATATTTATTAATATTAAAAACAAGTTTCTATGAAAAACAGGGTTTTAAATTCAGGAATGATACTTATTGTATTGTGTGTGAGCGCGTCTTCATTTGCTCAAAAGACTTATCCCGAACCGGAAAAGATGAGGCCGGGAATGTCCGAATTTTGGTTGCCTCAACCGGTAATTGTTACGCCCGGCGATATACAGACAAACACTGCACCGTCGGATGCTATCGTTTTATTTAACGGCAAGGATTTGTCGGCATGGGAAAGCGTGCGGACAAAAGGCGCTGCCGAATGGACTGTGAACAGCGACGGCTCGTTTACCGTAAACAAGAAACATGGGGATATTCAAACCAAAGACGTGTTTGAAGATTTCCAGTTACATATCGAATGGTGTGTACCGGTCAGTATTACGGGAGAAAGCCAAGCGCGCGGAAACAGCGGCGTTTTCCTGCAGGGGAAATATGAACTGCAGGTGCTGGACAGCTATGTGAACGAAACTTATGCGAATGGTCAGGCCGGAAGCATTTACAAACAGTCGCGCCCGCTGGTGAACGCCATGCGCAAGCCGGGGGAATGGAATGTGTACGATGTTATTTATACGGCTCCCACGTTTAAGGAAGACGGGACATACCGTACGCCGCCGCAAGTGACGGTTTTGCACAACGGCGTTGTCGTGCAAAACAATACGACGATTATCGGGACTACCGAATATGTCGGATTCCCGAGGGTGGAGAAACATGGCGCCGGTCCCATTGTCCTGCAAAGTCACGGCGACCCGAGCGAACCGATTCGATTCCGCAATATCTGGATAAGAAAATTGTAGGAATAAAGCATAAAGTCCGGTCATTCCCGATAAAGGAAAACCGGACTTTTTTATTACATTGTTGATAATTTGTTGGAACAAAAGTCGCCGGCGAATATTCAAAATAAAATTTTTGTATTAAGTTTGTAGTCTGAAAATAACATTAATTATATATAAAACTGTATGAACAACTCCTTTTTCAGCCGTTTTACTCCCAAGGAGCCTAAATTTTTTCCTTTGTTTAAGGAGATTTCCACTGTGCTGTCGACAGCCTCGGATTTACTTATTAAGTGTATGGAGACAGACGATCACGGGCAACAGGACGAATATTACCGAATGATCAAAGACCAGGAGCGTTTGGGGGATAAACTTTCACACCGTGTTTTTGATGAGTTAAACGCAACGTTTATCACGCCTTTTGACCGGGAAGACTTGCATGATTTGGCCATGTATCTTGATGATGTTGTGGACGGAATCAACAGTTCGGCAAAGCGTGTTGCGCTCTACAAGCCCAAAAGTATTCCCGATAATGCCCGTAAATTAGCCGGGTTGATAAAGGAAGCTTCGGATTGTCTGGGCAGGATTATGGAATTGCTGGATTCATTGAGGAACAATTCTTCCCGGATAAATGCGTACTGCAAGGAGTTGCACGATATAGAAAACAGGGCGGACGACGTGTATGAGCTTTTCATCATAGAACTGTTTGAGAACGAAAAGGACAGCATCGAACTGTTTAAACTGAAAGAGATTTTATATGAAATGGAAAAGACTACAGATATGGCAGAGCATGTAGGTAAGATTGTGAGAACAATTATTATAAAGTACGCTTAAAACGCTTTTCCGATGGAATTATTAATAGCTATTATCGTTCTTTGCCTCATCTTTGATTTTATAAACGGATTTCATGACGCCGCCAATTCTATTGCCACAATCGTATCGACGAAAGTTTTGACGCCATTTCAGGCGGTGCTGTGGGCTGCGTTTTTCAATTTTGTGGCATTTTTTATAGCTAAATACATTATTGGCGAATTTGGAATCGCGAACACCGTTTCGAAGACCGTATTCGAACAGTACATCACGCTGCCGGTCATACTGTCCGGCGTAATAGCCGCCATTATCTGGAATCTGGCGACTTGGTGGCTGGGCATTCCGTCATCGTCGTCCCATACGCTTATCGGCGGCTTTGCCGGAGCTGCTATTATGGCAAACGGTTTTGATGCGATACAGAGCATTGTGATAATAAAAATTGCCGCATTCATATTCCTCGCTCCCGTCATTGGGATGATAATAGCGCTGCTGTTTACGATAATCGTGATGTATATATGCAGGAATGTCAATCCGTTTAAGGCCGAATCGTGGTTTAAGAAACTGCAGCTGGTCTCGTCCGCACTTTTTAGCGTGGGGCATGGCCTTAATGATTCCCAGAAAGTTATGGGTATCATTGCTGCGGCTATGATTGCGGCGCAGCCGCTGGGACTGGGCATGGGGATAGAATCGATAGACGACCTCCCGAACTGGGTCGCTTTTTCCTGTTTCACGATGATTTCGCTCGGCACCATGTCGGGAGGCTGGAAAATTGTGAAAACAATGGGTTCGCGCATTACGAAAGTAACGCCGCTGGAAGGCATGATAGCGGAAACGTCCGGAGCTTTGACGCTTTACCTGACGGAATACCTGAAAGTCCCGGTAAGCACGACGCATACCATTACCGGCGCAATCATCGGCGTGGGAGCGACGAAACGCCTCTCGGCCGTGCGCTGGGGCGTAACGAAAAACCTGCTCGTCGCATGGATATTGACCATACCCGTCAGCGCCCTGCTGGCTGCAATCATCTATTCGATTGAATCACTTTTTGTGTAACGGAGTAATCTTCGTTTTTTTTTGAAAAAAAATGACAGATTGTTTGGCGGTATGAAAAAAAACCGTACTTTTGCAACCGAAAATGTTTGAAAGATGAGAAATTATTTTAATACATACTTTTATTTTTACTTTTACTTTAGCAGGTGAAGGCAGGAATTTTATATGTATTAAAATTGAAGTAACAAAAAGATTAAAGTATAAAAGTCCTGCCGTAACGACGGTGGGGCTTTTTTTATGTTGATTTACGGGATTTTCAAAATTTACATAATTCATAATTTAAATAGTGTACAACAAATGAAGAAAGTTGCTATTCAGGGGATTTTGGGTTCGTATCACGATGTGGCAGCCCATAACTATTTCGAGGGGGAAGAGATTGAGATTATCGGATGCAGTACGTTCAAGGACGTCGTAAAGCAGATACGCGACGACGCATCCGTAACAGGTCTTATGGCGATAGAAAACACGATTGCCGGAAGCCTGCTGCAGAATCATGAGCTTATCCGGCAAAGCGAATGTTCGATTATCGGCGAATACAAGCTGCGCATATCTCATTCGCTTGCGGCGCTGCCGGGAACACGTCTGGCGGATGTGACGGAAGTTAATTCTCATCCGATCGCTTTGATGCAGTGCTCCGAATATCTGGGAACGCTGCCGGGCATAAAGATTGTGGAAACGGAAGATACGGCGGTGAGCGCGAAATGGATTGCCGAAAACCGACGGCAGGGACTTGCTGCCGTCTGCGGCAGACAGGCGGCGGAAATCTATGGTCTGGAGGTGCTCGCCGAAGGGATTGAAACGAATAACCGGAATTTTACCCGTTTCCTCGTTATCGCCGACAAATGGAACGCCGGAGACCTTATGAGAAATGTAACGAAGGATAAGTCGTCCATCGTTTTTGCCCTGCCTCACGTGTCGGGAAGCCTTTCGAAGGTATTAACCATACTGTCCTTTTATGACATGAACCTGACGAAGATACAGTCGCTCCCGATTATCGGGCGGGAATGGGAATACCTGTTTTACGTAAATTTGACGTATGCGGATTATACGCGGTATAAACAGGCGCTGGATGCTATCATACCGCTGACTAAGGACTTGAAAATTTTGGGAGAATATGCAGAAGGAAAACAAAGCGTCTGATATTCACGCAGCCGGGACACGTACGGATACGGCGTGCCGCATTTGCCCTGCCGACCGCGTGGGGAGTGTGGAGGAATATTACTTTTCGAGGAAATTGAAGGAAATTGCGGAGATGAACGCCGCCGGCAGGGATGTCATCAATCTTGGCGTCGGCAGCCCGGATATGCCGCCTTCCGAACAGGTTATTGATGTTTTTTGCCGCGAAACGCGGAAGGATAATGTGCACGGCTATCAGCCGTATGTCGGTATACCGGCTTTGCGTGAGGGGTTTGCGGAATGGTACCGGACGTGGTATGGCGTGAACCTTGACCCGGAAAGGGAGATACAGCCTTTGATAGGCTCGAAGGAAGGCATTTTGCACGTTTCGCTGGCTTTTCTCAATCCGGGCGACGGCGTGCTGACGCCCAATCCGGGATATCCGGCCTATACGTCGGTCGGCAAATTAGTCGGCGCAGACATTGTTTCGTATAAACTGGATGAAAACAGCGGCTGGTACCCCGATTTTGATGAACTTGAACGTTTGCTTGCCGAACGGCGCCGGGCGGGCAAACCGGACGTCAGGCTTATGTGGACGAATTATCCCAATATGCCGACGGGCGCCGACGCGAGTACGGAACTGTTTGAACGGCTGACGGAGTTCGGATACCGTCACGGGATTGTCGTATGTAATGACAACCCGTACAGTTTTATTCTGAATGAGCATCCGCGGAGTATACTGAGCGTTCCGGGCGCGAAGGAGATTTGTATCGAAATGAATTCGATGAGCAAGTCGCATAACATGCCCGGCTGGCGTATGGCGATGCTGGCGTCGAACGGGCGCTTTGTGCAGTGGATATTGAAGGTGAAGAGTAATGTGGATTCCGGGCAGTTCCGGCCGATGCAGTCGGCCGTCGTGGAGGCTCTCGGGGCGGGACGGGACTGGTATGACGGGATGAACGCCGTGTACCGCAGCCGCCGCGCCCTCGCGGGGCGGATAATGGAGACCCTGGGCTGTACGTATGACGGGAAACAGGTGGGCATGTTTTTGTGGGGACGCATACCCGATGCGGCGGAAAGCGGGGAAGCTCTTGCCGATGCGGTGCTGTATAAGGCAAACGTGTTCGTTACGCCGGGATTTATCTTCGGGAGCGCCGGCGACAGGTATGTGCGGATTTCCCTTTGCTGCAGGAATCATACGCTGGAAAAAGCGCTGGAGCGGGTAAGCGAGTTAAATAATTCAACTAAATAAGAGACGATAAACAAATGGATAATTTAGATTTACAGTCAATTTTATTGCCGGGCGTGGAGGCGAAGCGTCCAATGGTAATTGCCGGCCCGTGCAGTGCGGAGACGGAAGAGCAGGTGATGAGTGCGGCGAGAGCCTTGGCCGCGAAGGAGATAAAGATATTCCGTGCGGGGATATGGAAGCCGCGTACGAAGCCGGGGGGCTTTGAAGGCGTCGGTTCGGCGGGTTTGCCGTGGCTGAAGCGGGTGAAGGCGGAAACGGGCATGTATGTGTCGACGGAGGTTGCCACGCGCGACCATGTGTTTGAAGCCCTGAAAGCGGGGATTGATATTTTGTGGATCGGTGCGCGTACGTCGGCAAATCCTTTTGCCGTCCAAGAGATTGCCGATGCGTTGCAGGGGGTTGACATGCCGGTTTTGATTAAGAATCCGGTCAATCCCGATATTGAGTTGTGGATAGGGGCTGTAGAACGTATCTACGGGGCGGGGCTTCGGCGGATAGGCGTCATTCACCGCGGATTCAGTTCGTATGATAAAAAAATGTACCGTAATTTGCCGCTGTGGCACATACCGATCGAGTTGCGCCGCCGTTATCCGAATCTTCCGATCCTCTGCGATCCGAGCCATATAGGCGGCAAACGCGAACTCGTTGCGCCGCTGTGCCAGCAGGCCATGGATCTTAATTTCAACGGTTTGATTGTCGAATCGCACTGTAATCCCGATGACGCTTGGAGCGATGCGTCGCAGCAGATTACCCCCGACGTGCTCGACTATGTGCTGAACCTCCTCGTCATACGCGATGCTACGCAGACGACGGAAAACCTGAAGGAATTGCGTCACCAGATAGATGCCGTTGACGAAGGCCTGCTCGAACTTCTTGCCAAACGCATGCGTATATCGCGCGAGATCGGCATATATAAAAAAGAACATAATATACCGGTTTTGCAGACGTCCCGCTATGGCGAAATACTGGATAACCGTGCAAAAATGGGCGCTGCCATGGATTTGAATGTCGATTTTGTGAAAAAAATTTACAGCGAAATACATGAAGAATCCGTCCGCCAGCAAATGTAATTAGTGGTTAATGGTTAATGGTTAATAGATATGAAGATATTGATATTGGGTGCAGGGAAGATGGGATCTTTCTTCACCGATTTGCTTAGTTTTGAGCACGAAGTAGCTGTGCTGGAAAAAGACCCTGTGCGCATGCGTTTTATCTATAACGCACTTCGCATGCAGTCGCCGGAGGAGATACGGGATTTTGCACCGGACATTGTGATAAACTGTGTAACGCTTAATTATACGGTTGAAGCATTCCGGTCGGCGTTGCCGTACCTGAAACCGAACTGTATCATTTCGGATATCGCTTCGGTGAAAACGAATCTTAAAGAGTTTTATGCGACGTGCGGATTCCCTTACGTGTCGACTCACCCGATGTTCGGGCCGACGTTTGCCAACCTTGCGAACCTTGAGAAAGAAAATACGATTATCATTTCCGAGGGTGACTATCTGGGAAGAATCTTTTTTAAGGATTTGTATGACCGGTTGAAACTTAATGTTTTTGAATATACGTTTGAAGAGCATGACCGGGTTGTTGCCTATTCGCTCGGCATCCCGTTCGCCTCCACGCTGGTATTTGCGGCGACAATGGTGCACCAGGATGCGCCGGGCACGACCTTCAAACGTCACATGAAGATAGCCCGCGGACTTTTGTCGGAAGACGATTACCTGCTGACGGAAATCCTGTTTAATCCCCGCACCCCCAACCAGATAGCGCGTATACAGGAACAACTGACGGCGCTGCAGGAAATCATCGCCGCGAAAGATACCGGAAAGATGAAGGCGTTTCTCGCAGATGTGAGGGAGAAAATCAAATAGTACGGGGTGCGCCGGAGGAATCCACGGTCTTTTTTTGGAATAAAGTCTTTACCTGTCATAATTTTTCATTTTTAAAATTAATATATTGTGTTGGTAAAATCCTGTTTTCGGTGTTGTGAGCGTGTTTGTGTCCGCTTTCGGCCGGGCAATTTTCCCGACTTCGTGATTGTCCCCGAGGACTTCGTGATTGTCCCCGAAGGCTTCGTGATTGCCTACGAAGGCTTCGTGATTGTCCCCGGTGTGCGTGGGAAGACTGAAAAATCTTTCCGGTACGGTGCGGAAAATCTATGCGGCGTTCTTTTGCGACGACGCGGAGAGACGGCGAAAATGCGAGGCAACTCCGGCGTTCGACGCGGTTCCTTTTGATGCGTATGTGACTTTATATGAGCGCTTTGAGACATCAAAATTCGTGGGGGATAGCAAAAAAAAGAGAGAGTGCATCCCGCACTCTCTCCCTGCAAAAAACATAAAACAATCAATAAAAACAACCGTTTTTATGCTTCGTTAGCGAATAAATAATAATTCGCGGTATTTCGGTAATGTCCACATCTCGTTATCGATGATAAGTTCGAGTTTGTCGATGTGATAACGTATTTCGTCGAATGTCGAAGCGACCGTGTCGTGATAGGCAATCGCTTTTTCCCGTTCGTCGGTGATTTTGTTGGCGACCTTGCGATTGTCAATCATCTTGTCGACGAGCGTTTTGATGCCGGTTATGTGTCGCGCGATGTCTTCGATAAGGGAAAGGTTTGTTTCCGAAATTTGCGCGGCCTTTCCGGCGTCGAATAAACCTTTTACTTTCGATACATTGTCGATGAGCATGGACTGGTAACGTGTTGCCATGGGGATGATATGGTTCAGCGCCATGTCTCCGAGTACGCGGGCTTCGATTTGTATCTTCTTCGTGTACGTTTCCCATTTGACTTCGTTACGGGCTTCAAGTTCCTTTTTCTTCATGATACCCATGGATTCGAACATCTTAACGCTTGTTTCCGACAGGTAGGTGTCAAAAATCAGCGGTACGCTTGTTTCGCAGTCCAGACCGCGTGTCCGGGCTTCTTCTTTCCACTTGTCGCTGTAGTTGTTGCCGTCGAAATGGATGGCTTTACATTCTACGGTGTATTTGCGGAGGACATCAATGATGGCGGCGAACTTCTCCGTTCCGCCTGCTATCCTGGCGTCAACATCTTTTTTGAACTCGCTGAGCTGTTCGGCTACTGCGGCATTGAGTACCAGCATGGCCGTCGCACAGTTGGCCGACGAACCTACGGCGCGAAATTCAAACCGGTTTCCCGTAAACGCAAACGGAGAGGTACGGTTGCGGTCGGTGTTGTCGATAAGTAATTCGGGAATACGGGGGATGTCGAGTTTGAATCCCTGTTTTCCTTCGATCTTAATCGTTCCCGAATCGGGTTTTTCCAGTTTTTCGAGGACTTCGGAAACCTGTTTGCCGAGGAAACTTGAGATAATCGCGGGCGGAGCTTCGTTTGCGCCGAGGCGGTGGGCGTTCGTTGCCGACGAGATGCTTCCTTTCAGCAGGCCATTATGCCGGTACACGGCTTTCAGCGTGTTAATCACAAACGTGAGGAACCGGAGGTTTTCTTCCGGCGTTTTACCCGGCGACATCAGTCCAACTCCGGTATCCGTTCCCAGCGACCAGTTGTTGTGCTTGCCCGAACCGTTTATTCCTTTGAACGGCTTTTCGTGGAGCAGGACGCGGAATCCGTGTTTGCGCGATACTTTACGCATCATGGCCATCGTAATCAGGTTGTGGTCGTTCGCCAGATTACATTCCTCGAATATGGGAGCCAGCTCAAACTGATTGGGAGCGACCTCATTGTGACGGGTTTTCAGCGGAATACCCAGTTTGAGACATTCAATCTCGAGTTCCTTCATAAACTCGGCGACACGTGTCGGTATAGCGCCGAAATAGTGGTCTTCGAGCTGCTGGTTCTTGCTGCTTTCATGTCCCATAAGCGTGCGGCCGGTCAGGAGCAAATCCGGGCGGGCGGCATAGAGGCCTTCGTCAACCAAGAAATATTCCTGTTCCCAACCCAGGTAGGCGTACACTTTTTTGACGTTGGGGTCAAAATAACGGCACACGTCAACGGCTGCTTTGTTCACCGCGTCGAGCGCCCTCAGAAGAGGCGCCTTGTAGTCGAGCGATTCTCCCGTATAGGAGATGAACACGGTAGGAATACACAGCGTATCGCCCACGATGAACGCCGGCGACGACGGGTCCCAGGCCGTATAACCGCGCGCTTCGAACGTATTGCGAATTCCTCCGCTCGGGAAACTCGAAGCGTCAGGTTCCTGCTGCACAAGCAACTTGCCCGACAGTTCCTCGACCACGCCGCCTTTGCCGTCGTGTTCAATAAACGCATCATGTTTTTCGGCCGTTCCTTCCGTCAGAGGATGAAACCAGTGCGTGTAGTGAGTCGCGCCCATTTCGAGCGCCCATTTTTTCATGCCTGCGGCGACGGCATCAGCCGTTGCAACCGTCAGCGACGAACCTCTGTCAATCACATTAATCAAGTCTTTGTAAGCCTTTTCCGGCAAATACTTGAACATTTTTTCCCTGTTGAAAGTCAAACTGCCGAAATAATCGGACGGACGTTTGTCCGGGGCTTCAACATAAACGGCTTTCTTTTGAAAAGCTTTTTCTACTACTCTGAATCTTAAATCTGACATTTTCTTAAATTATTAATTGTTTCTGAAATCATTTAAAATCTCCAATTCTTTCGTTCTCACAGAAGGAAAATATTATTTTCTTCGCACAGTTTTATCTGCTCTTCCGGCCATATCGAAGCCTGAACTTCCCCTACGTGAGCCTTTTGAAGGAAATACATGCATAAACGGCTCTGGCCTATACCTCCTCCGATAGAAGACGGCAACTCATCACTCAGCAGCGCTTTGTGGAACGACAATGCAGAACGTTCCGTACAGCCGCAAATGTCGAGTTGACGTATCAAAGCTTCCCTGTCGACACGTATACCCATGGATGAAATTTCAAAGGACGTCTTCAGTATGTCGTTCCAAAGAATGATATCGCCGTTGAGACCTAAATAGCCGTCTTCATTCGGCGTACTCCAGTCATCGTAGTCGGGGGCGCGGCCGTCGTGCTTCTCGCCGTCGCTCAGGACGCCTCCGATACCGATGATGAATACCGCCCCGAATTTTTCCGTCGCCCTGTATTCGCGTTCACGCGGAGAGAGGCCGGGATACATCAGGAGCAGTTCTTCCGTGTGGATGAACGTAATATCGTCCGGCAGTTTCGGGGTGATGTGCGGGAACTGTTCATATACGACAATTTCTATTTCCTTGAAGATTGAGTATATGCTCCTTACCACACGTTTGAGATAGTCGACATTACGGTTTTCGGGCAATATTGTCTTTTCCCAGTCCCATTGGTCGACGTACAGGGAGTGAAGATTGTCCAGATCTTCGTCGGTCCGGATTGCGTTCATATCGGTATACAGACCGTATCCGGGCGCAATCCGGTAGGCGGCCAGCTTCATTCGTTTCCACTTTGCCAGTGAATGAACGACTTCGGCCATCCTGTCCCCCATGCATCGTATGGGGAACTTTACAGCGCGTTCGACGCCGTTAAGGTCGTCGTTGATGCCTGTCCCGGACAGAACAAACAGCGGCGCTGTTACCCTTCGTAGACGAAGTTTCTGTGACATTTTCTCTTGAAATGTACGTTTCAACATTTGAATAGCTAATTCCGTTGTTTCCGGCATCAGCGTTTGCTTGTAATTTTTTGGAATAATCAGTGACATACTTTTAATTGTTTTAAATTGATTGTTTTATATGTTTTTTGCATTGTTAAAATATAACCTAACTGTAATAGGCCGACTCGCCATGCTCATAGATGTCGAGACCTTCTTCTTCGATTCGTGCCGGAACGCGCAGGCCATGTATCATATCAAGTCCTTTGAAAATGATGAATCCCATAACGGCTGCCCATGCTCCGACGACTAACGCGCCGAACACCTGTGCGCCCAGCAGTCCTGCTCCACCGCCGTAGAACAGTCCCTCTTCGGTGGCGAACAGTCCCGTCAATACGGTGCCCAACAGTCCGCATACGCCGTGAACGGAAGATGCTCCGACGGGGTCGTCTATTTTTAATGTCTTGTCGATAAACTCGACGGCGAATACCATAGCCGTTCCGCATATTCCGCCAATCAGGACGGCTCCTCCGGGCGATACGAGGTCGCATCCGGCGGTGATACCTACCAGTCCGGCCAGAATGCCGTTCAGCGTGAGCGACAGCGACGGTTTGCCGTATTTCAGCCACGAGGTGATGATCGTCATGACGCCGCCGGCGCACGCTGCCAAGTTCGTGGTCAGGAATACGCTTGATATGGCGTTGCGGTCTACTTCGCTCGCTGCGGCAAGCTGCGAACCGGGATTGAACCCGAACCAGCCGAACCACAGGATAAATACTCCCAGCGATGCAACCGTGAGGTTATGTCCCGGGATAGCTTTCGATTTCTTGTCTTTTCCGTATTTCCCGATGCGCGGTCCTATAATTGCAGCGCCTACCAGCGCAAGCCATCCGCCTACGGAGTGAACGATTGTCGAACCTGCGAAATCGTGAAATGTTGTTCCAAATGTATTCGTCATAAAACTTCCATCTTCTCCATTCATGAGCCATCCGCCACCCCATGTCCAGTGTCCTGAGATAGGGTATACGATTGTGCATACCAGAATGGAGTAGCAAATATACATGGAATATTTGGTTCTTTCGGCCATTGCACCGGAAACTATTGTTGCGGCCGTTGCACAGAACACGGTCTGGAATATCAGAAAACCGGCTTTAGGCAGCCCGCTGTCGTGAAAATCGATGTCGAAAAAATTAGGCATGCCGATGAAATTTCCTGCTCCGAACATGATTCCGAATCCAACTGCCCAGTACAGTATGGAGCCGAACGAGAAGTCGCAAAAGTTTTTCATCAGGATGTTCGCCGTGTTTTTGGTGCGTGTAAAACCGGCCTCGACGAGTGCGAATCCGGGTTGCATGAAGAATACGAGCATGGCTGCCAGCAGCATCCATACGGTGTTCAGTCCGATGGACAGGTCGTCCAGGGTTGTAGCTATATCGGCCGTCTCCTGGGCCATTGATTTTATCGTGACGAGGAATAATATAAACAAAGCTGCAAGTCCTCGTTTTACAATTCGATAGGTAGTATATTTTTTATCCATAATGTTGTATTTTAATCGATTAATAACTATAAAAAACCTGTAAAATGTTTGTAAATTATTTTTCCTGTTCTGCGTTGTACAAAGCGATATCGCCGCGTTCACCCGTCCGGATGCGAACAGCTTCTTCTATCGGGATGACGAATATGCGTCCGTCGCCAATTTCGCCGGTATGGGCTGACTGAATAATGGCCTTTACCGTCTTTTCCGCATTTTTGTCGCGCACAACAATCGAAATAAGTATACGTTCTATGGAACTTGTATCATACACTACACCACGATAGATTCGTCCCTGTCGTGATTTACCTATACCTCTTACATCATAATAAGAGAACCATTCTATATCGGCATCGAGAAGCGCTTCTTTTACTTCTTCGAATTTGATCTTACGGATAATTGCTTCTATTTTTTTCATTTTGCAAATAATTATATTGTTAACTGACTTTTTCCCTGCGGAATTTTTATAGACTTATTCCAAATACGAAATAACATTTTTCTCCATAAGGATCGAACGTTATTTTTGTGAAAGCGGGAAGAGAAAAGGAATCCGTTATTTTTATTTCTTTTCCTACCGTTACTCCGATATTTACTATGTTGAATTTGTCGGAGTAAATACCTTCCCATGGCGTCATGCCCAGTTCGGCTTTCAAATCAAGTCCGCCCAGTTTGAACGGCGCGCTTGCCTCGATGTACGTGGAGTATGCCCTGTCGCCGTCGAGTTTGTAGTCCGTTCCTGCGAAATTGGTGTTCCAGACGATTGCGGCAGGACCGAAATCATATCCGAGGGTTGCTTCGAAAATATGCGCCGTCGTATTTGCCGAATAGTCAAAATAATTATTGATTTCTTCGTCTGCATTTAGCGTATTAAACCAGTAATCCGTGATTGCGACGCTGAATCCCCCGATACCGTAGCCAATCGTAAAATCAAACTCTTTCGTGTCGTTGCTGTCGTACCCGACCGACCCCCATGCCGCAAGGGAAAAGCCGGCTACCGATACCGACGCTCCCGGCTGTATGGATACGCCCCCTAAATACTGACCGCGCCAGATATAGCTGCTCACTATATCGCCACCTGCCGAAACCTCAACTCCCTGCGCTTTCGCAAGAGAACTCGCTGCAAAAAATGCTACTGCGAGCATTACTAACTTTTTTAAAACAATTCTTCTCATACCTTTTTCTTTTTAAATTAAAACTAATATCTATCAAAACCTATTGTATATCTATGAAAATACGAATGTTTCAGTTAAGGAGCGTCAGGTGACAACCGACAATTTCCGTAAAACTTTATCTCATAACCATTTCTTTAATCTGTACAGGGCTTCTTCGGTGTTTTCGCGGTTTCCGAATGCCGTAAACCGGAAATATCCTTCGCCGCTTGGCCCGAAGCCGACTCCCGGCGTTCCTACGATTGCGGTTTCATAAAGCAACTGATCGAAAAATTTCCATGACTTCGTCCTGTTTGGCGTCTGCATCCATATATAGGGTGCATTATCGCCGCCAAAAACATTCAAACCGCATGACAGGAGGCCTTTTTTCAGGATTTTGGCGTTTGTCATATAGTAGTCTATATTTTCCTGTACCTGAGCTGCGCCTTCGGGTGTGAATGTGGCTTCCGCACCGCGCTGGGTGATGTAACTTGTTCCGTTAAATTTCGTACACTGGCGCCGGTTCCACATCCGGTTGAGCGGAACTTTTTCGCCGGTGAGCGTAAATTCGTTTAATTCTCTGGGAACAACGGTATATCCGCATCTTACGCCCGTAAATCCTGCCGTTTTGGAAAAACTGCGAAATTCGACGGCAACTTTTTTTGCACCTCTTATTTCGTAGATGGAATGGGGTATATCCGGGTCGGAGATATATCTTTCATACGCAGCGTCATACAGTATTAATACATCGTTTGTCAATGCGTAATTCACCCACATCTTAAGCGCGTCTTTCGTCAGGGCTGTTCCTGTCGGGTTGTTTGGATAACACAGGTACAGGATATCAATTCTGCGTGACGGCAGTTCGGGGATGAAATTGTTTTCGGCCGTACACGGTATATAAACAATGTTACTCCATTTGCCGCTTTCCAAAACGCCCGCGCGTCCGGCCATTACATTGGAATCAATATATACGGGATAGATTGGGTCCGTAACGCCGACGCAGTTGTCATGCCTCAACATGTCTCCTATATTTCCGGCGTCACTCTTGGCGCCGTCGTTAATAAAGATTTCATTTGGTTCAAGGCTGACTCCACGCGAGGCGTAATCATGTTTGATGATCGCATCCGTCAAAAAAGAATAGCCCTGTTCCGGTCCGTATCCGCGGAACGTCTCCGCTTTGCTCATTTCATCCACCGCCCTGTGCATCGCATCGCATACTGCTTTGGGCAGCGGACGGGTCACATCTCCAATCCCTAAACTGATAACTTTGTCTTTCGGGTGCGTCACTTTGAAAGCGTTTACTTTCTTTGCAATATCGGAAAACAAATAATTATCAGGTATCTTTAGAAAATTTTCATTTACTAATGCCATAAAATGTTGTTCTTTTAATTGATTATTTGATATGTTTTTTGCTTTATGTTTGTTTTTATGATTTCATCATGTCTCGTTACGGGTCGTCGATATAACCTTCGAATACGTTTACGGCTTCGCCCGTCATCCGAATACGGTTGTCTTCGTCCCATAAGACGGAGAGGATACCTCCGTCCATTATTATGTTGGTTTCACGTCCTGTTTTTCCTTTTGCCGCACATACGGCGAGTGTGGCGCATGCCCCCGTTCCGCAAGCCATTGTTATACCGGAGCCCCGTTCCCATACCCGCATGCGAACATTGTTTTTGTCTTTTATTTCGGCAAACTCAACGTTTGTACGGTCGGGGAACAGCGGATTGTTTTCGATGAGCGGGCCGACCGTTTCCAAATCGATTTTTTGAATATCGTCAACGATGATTACGAAATGGGGATTTCCCATGGAAGCAATCGTTCCTTCGTATGTATCGTTTGCGGCTTTTACAGCAGTTGACTTGTCGTCTACTTCGGGCGTTCCCATGTCTACTGTAACCGATTTAACCCGATTGTTGTCAATATGTAATTTTAATGTCTTTATACCGGACAAAGTGTCAAGCAAGAGGGTTGTTTTCGTTGTAAGTCCCTGTTCGTATACATATTTGCCGATGCACCGGGTTGCGTTTCCACACATCATGGCTTCGGAACCGTCTGCGTTGAATATCCGCATACTGAAATCGGCTTTGTCGGATTTTCCTATTAAAACAAGTCCGTCGGACCCTATGCCTGTATGATATTCACTCCAACGTTTCGCCTTCTCTTCAGGGTCAACGATTGTATGTTTCATTGTGTTTACATATATATAATCGTTACCCGAACCGTGCATTTTGTGAAAGTGAATTTTACTTGTCATTTGTCGTGTATTTTTATTATAATGATTTACATTTTGTTCATTTTGCACTGCAAATATATGTCATTTTGTAATGATATTTGCAATAAATACGAACAAAATGATAAATTATTTTATGATGTGATAAATTGTTTTTATAT
>JAITDQ010000038.1 GCA_031282485.1 Tannerella sp.
TATTTCGATATAACGCAGATTCTGTTCGATTCCGGTGTGCGGCATGCTTGTAGGCATCAACAGAAAGGAACCTTCGTTCAGGCTGGGCATAAACTCCTCTCCCATATTGCGCCAGACGATCATGCCGGCAGCCAGCGTAGAGACCGTAATAATCATAAAATTCCGGCGATTGTTCAGGAACCACCTCAAAAGCCGTTCATAATACACGACCAGCAACCACAAAACACCCAGTATGACGCCAATGGCAAGCACGACGAACAGGAAATTCGCGGTCATACCCGCTCCCGTTCCCACCGGCAACCATTCGGAGGTCAGGTAATAGACCGTTATCAGCAGGGCGATGCCGATATTCAGGAACGTACGTGTTTCCGGCTTTTTCCAGAGATGGCCGGTAAGATTGTTAATCCCGAAAAGCGTCAGTCCCAGTGCGGGGACGACGCCGGTAAGAGCAAACAGCGCGACGCCTCCCGCAACCAATATCCCGTTTCCCGCAACACGTATTTTCCGGGAACCGATTTGAATGGAAAAGACGTAATAGGCAATGGTGGGCAATACGGCAAAACCGAGGATGAAAGCGGAAACAAGCGCGAACGTTTTTGTCCAGGCCAGCGGGCCGAACAGTTTCCCTTCCTGTGCCTGCATGGCGAATACGGGCAGAAAGCTGACGATAGTCGTTAACATTCCGGTAGTCAGTGCGCCGGAAACCTCTTTCACGCTTTGTCCGATGACGCCGGCCAGCGCCTTGCCCTCCGGTTTTTCGGGAAGCCGGTTCGTGTTGCGGATAATGTTTTCCACAATCACCACGCCGATATCCACCATTACGCCGATAGCAATGGCTATACCGGACAGGGCGACGATATTAGCGTTCACCCCCGTGTAGCGCATCATAATGAAAGCGCCGAGTACGGCTACCGGCAGGATGCCCGA
The DNA here is from genome assembly GCA_031282485.1 of Tannerella sp. Taxonomy (GTDB): domain Bacteria; phylum Bacteroidota; class Bacteroidia; order Bacteroidales; family Tannerellaceae; genus Tannerella. Next base: position 928 of record JAITDQ010000038.1, read on the forward strand.
AATGATGACGGAGGCACGCAAATTCAGTACCAGGACAATGACGACGATGATGCAAATCAGTATCTCGTGTGTCAGAGCCGTTTCGAGCGTCCCGATAGTTTCGCGAATCAGTCCCGTGCGGTCGTAAAAAGGAACGACGCTCACTTTCGATACCGTTCCGTCGGGAAGCGTTTTCTGAGGTAGTCCGGCCTCCATTTCGGCAATCTTCGCTTTCACATTGTCAATCACCTGCAGGGGATTCGAGCCGTAGCGGGCAACGACGACGCCCCCGACGGCTTCCACGCCTTCTTTGTCCAGCCCCCCGCGCCGCGTAGCAGGCCCGATATTGACGAACGCCACATCTTTGATTCGTACGGGAACGCCGACGTTCACCGCCACAACCGATTCTTCCAAGTCGGACACGCTCCGTATATACCCCAGGCCGCGCACAAGGTATTCCACCCTGTTCATTTCAACAGTCTCCGCGCCAATATCCAAATTACTCTTTTGTACGGCCGCCATCACATCCATGATGGAAACGCCGAAAGCCCTCATCGCATCGGGATTAATCTCTACCTGATACTCTTTTACAAACCCGCCCGCGGAAGCGACTTCCGAAACGCCTTCCGCTGCCGACAGGGCATATTTCACATAAAAATCCTGTATGGTACGCAACTCACCGGGATCCCACCCCCCGGCAGGTTTGCCGGTCTGCGGGTCGCGACCCTCGAGCGTATACCAGAATATCTGTCCGAGCGCCGTGGCATCGGGACCTAACGACGGCTGCACGCCCTCCGGCAACATTCCCGCCGGAAGCGAGTTCAGCTTTTCAAGGATACGGGAACGGCTCCAGTAAAACTCCGTATCATCGTCGAAAATAACATAGATGAACGACATGCCGAACATCGAAGTGCTGCGTATCGTTTTCACGCCCGGAATACCGAGCAGCGAAGTGGTGAGCGGAAACGTTATCTGTTCCTGCACGTCTTTCGGCGAACGCCCCATCCATTCGGTTGCAACGATTTGCTGGTTATCGCCGATATCGGGAATCGCATCGACCGGAACCGGGTCGACCGGCAGGAATCCGCCATGCCAATCGAACGGAGCAACCGAAATGCCCCACAGAATAATTATAACACATAACAGCACCGTCACCGGCCTGTTGTTAAGAAAATAAGTTACTGCCTTAGTAAACATGTTTGAATCCGAATTTTAAGAAAATAATGATTAACAGTCAAAAGTCAATAAACTCTCAACTCTCCATTCGTTTCCGGCAACAAAAGTCGTTACCGGAGGGGACGATAAATTCAGATTCTAAAAGTGCAGATATGCGTCAGAAGGTCTATGCCGGATGCAGGAAAGACTCCGGGAGGAAAAATAATTTGATAATCCGAAGATGCAAATATCCCGTTTAACGGCAACCCCTGCGTTTGCACGAAAACAAACGGTGCGACCACAGTCTCCGGCCTGAAAACGGATACGGCGGACGGCGTCTGATAGTCATCCGTCGCCACAGCCAGTATTTTGTCCGAACAGCAGGAGCCGCCATCGTCCGGCAAATATCCGGGAGAATCATACGTATACGTCCGTCCCGCATCTGCGTCCGATTCACCGCCGCAACAGCATATACCGGTAGCCTTGCCGTAGACGGAGACCGAAGCCATACGTCCGCTGCAATAATGAACGGCAAGCGACACATGAAACGCCATTAGCAAAGCCGTCAAAAGCATGAAGAATGTTACAGTTTTTCTCATCATCAATGTCCGAATTGAATCAAACCGCCGTAAAGATACGGCTTTTTTCAAAAATCAGGCAAGAAAAGCAAGATTTTTTTTAATATCTATCGGTTAGTGGTTAATCCTTCTTCCGGGCATTGCTTTTTCGGGAAGACAAACCGGTTACCGGATGGAGGAAATGAAAATTAAAAATGAAAAATAATTGTAATCCGAAATAAATCCGTTATCTTTGTTCGGCAAATTAAAAACGGTATCACAGTAATATTTGGAAAAGGTTATGGGAACTCGGTTATTCCATTTTTTGGATAGATTTTTGATTACACTGCACGGTATAAATGCGGAAGATATAATGAAAAAGGTAATAATCCCGGTGGTTTTGTTGCATTTGTCGATTGCGGGATGCTCGAACCCGACGGGGGGCGATGAAGGAGTCTATGTCATCAACAATGCCGAATTCGGCATCCCTTCCGATAAAACCAATGCCCGCGCCACTACCGACGGCTTTAACCGCGCCATCGAAAAAGCGCGCGCCGAGGGCTATACAACCGTTAGATTTGCTCCCGGAGAATACTTAGTCGCCTGCATAAGCGATGTTACGACCTATCCCACCGA
>JAITDQ010000281.1 GCA_031282485.1 Tannerella sp.
CCTGCACGGATAAAACAAATAAAGGAGGTTATATATGAAATTCGTTTCCACAAAAGATTTCAGGACGTCTTCCGCAAAGATATGGGAAATATTGCCGGAAGAACGTGAAATGGTAATAACAAATAATGGCAAACCGGTTGCATTATTAACGCCATTAAGCGATACGACACTGGAGAATACGCTCGCCGCAATAAGGCAGGCAAAGGCAATTAATGCGGTTAAATCAATACAGCAGGAATCGTTGAAAAAAGGTCTGCAAAAAACAACAATGGAAGAAATTGATGAAGAAATCAGGAGAATCAGGGAAGAATCAAAACAATGAAAATCGTATTGGACACTAATATTATTGTATCGGCTTTTATCAATCCCAAAGGTGTTCCGGCTGTAATAATCTCATTGGTATTAGCCGGGAAAATAACACTGTGTTATGACAATAGAATATTTTCAGAATATGTGGAGGTACTCAAAAGGTCAAAGTTCAATTTTGACAGTATATTGGTCGATGCATTTCTTGATTTCATAAAGGATAATGGCGAATATATAATTGCCGAACCACAAAATATAAAATTTGATGATGAAGACGACAAGGTTTTTTACGATGTATATAAGAGTAGCGATGCAAATTATATTATCACAGGAAATACGAAACATTTCCCCCATGATAAAAATATAATAACACCAAGAGAATATGTAGAATTAAATTATTGAATAAGCCGATTCGACAAACTCAATAACCATATTTCGACAAACTCAATAACCATATCATTGCCGATTTCGAAAAGAATACACGGCGCACTGAATTTTTGAATGCCTGGTAAGGTAGCAACAGGATTTCCCCTGCGTAATATTTACTGGCAAGTTCTTCTAAATGTTTAAGGCATCGTGCCTCCTGTTTTTTCTAACAAATTGATTTCGACTTTTTATCGAATAGCAGGCCGACCCCATCAATGGGCAATGTCTTCCGCCTGTTTTGACAGGGGGAAGCGGTTTGCATCGGAGAATTTAATGTCTATGCCTTTATTGTTTTTTGCAATATCTACGATATCGGCGCTTTTCATGTTGATTCTTCCCTGCACAAATTCGGGGATATTGTAGGATTTTATGAATTTTTGATAGTAATCCGCGTCTTTCTGCGGCAGCAGGAAAGGTTTGGCGGCTTTTCCGTTTTCGTCGATATATGAAAACCAGGGTTGCGTGTACAGGCCGTCCGTGCGGCGACTGCTGAAGACGATCCACCGGCTGTTGCTGCTCCATGAATGATAACTCTCCGCATAATCGCTGTTTGCTTCATGAAGCGGACTGTGTTCGTTTGTTTCCATATTCAGCAGGTACAAATCCGCGTCGCTGTGCCATATAAAGAAATTGCCGTACGAAGAGAGCGTATACAGTAAATATTTCCCGTCGGGCGACACGCGCGGAAGCGACACGCTTTTGTCCATTACGTCAGCATTATACAGCGTGTCGACCGTTTCGCCGAATGTCCTCCGTTCGGGATCGAACGATATGGAGCACAAACTGTATTTTACCTTTTTGAAATCACCGGGCAGTTCCTGTACGCCGGCCGTGCAGAAATACAGCGTCTTACCATCCGGCGAAAAGGTCGCAAACGTTTCATAGCGCTGTTCCGAAAAAAGATGCGGCGACGTAATCAGTTCTTTCCCGTCCACATCGTAAACAACCACATCCGATGCCAGGTCGAAGACTTCGATCCGGTTCGGGTCGTTCATGTGAAAGGCCTGTTTCGTATCGTTCACCGTAAATGCCACGTATTTCCCGGACGGGTGCCATGAAGGATAGACCAGCGCCGACAGGGTGCGTTCGGTCTTTGTATTCAGTTTTTCCATCCGTTCGCCGCCGGTTATGTATGTGCCGGGGTACGCTTTACGCATGTGAAACAGCATTTTATCCGGGTCGCGGTTGCAAAAGGAATGACAGTTCATGCAACCGCCGCCCGTCATTTTATTTTCTATCACGGTATATTGCCTGTAATTATCGAGCCGCCTCTGGTAGATACCCATTTCGTTCCACACCGTATAACCGGGATCGATAAGCCTGTATGCGATATACGGATCTACCGGCTCGTTCGCCACATGCCAGTAAAATGGCCGGTAACTGTTCCATTCGTTACCGTTTTTCACGCACACCGTCACTTTCAGGCTGCGGCCTTTTGCATCCTTCAATAAACTCCGCCATTCCGCGGGAGGAATATCAAAAAAACCGTTCCGGCCTTTCACCGTCGCCGTTGTATTCCCGGATTCCAAAAAGAGAGCGGAGCCGGAATAATCCCTGTTTAAGAGTTTGAAATTAAGCGGTGCGATATTTTCCGGGATTGTCACATCCGTATAATCGGGAAAAATACCGGGAATACCGTCGATTACCCCGGTAACCCGGATCGAATCCGTGCATCCTGCAAAAATCAGAACCATAAACAGGCCATACAGTTTTATCTTCATCACGATCTTTCTATTTTACTTGAACATATAATAATACCAGTAAGTATCGCCGTAAGACGTTTTTGCGTAATCGGACAGGTGCGGTCTGTTTTTATTTGCCAGGATAAACTCCCTGAACTGCCGGAACCGTGCGATAACCGGTTGTGAAACGCCTTTTTCCTTCCACACCTCCGCGCCTTTGCCCTCGTTAATGATGATCACCGCCTCCTGGAACGATACGGGAAGCGACGGGAGCACGTCCGTTCCGTAATAATCCTCCGTGAAACGGCCGAAGCGCTCCGAATCTTTCATTAAAAGGAACATGGCTCCCAGGTATTCTGCGGGGTTTCTGTTTTCAGGATTCCGGACGGATAAACTCAGCAGTTCCCGATCCGAAATTTGAGCCGAAAACAGGAAGTTATCCGCCTCCGCCGGCAGGGCTTTTCGCCGCATGCCGTATTCCCGGTTTCTGTTAACCTCGTCGTCGTTATACGGATATTTACGCATTTCCTTTGCCCAGCCGCTGTAGGCGAATGTTTTCTCCAGCAGCGCGATGTATTTTTCCGCCACGGCATAAGCGCCGTATATCAGGTTTGTTTCCACGAGGCGTTGCAGCATACGGCCGCTCCGGTTGCCGGGCGAACTCACGTTTGCCTCGAACGCCATATTCATGGCCGCCCCGGTATGGCCGATCGTATAGTAAATATCACTCAACAGCGATGCCGTCATTTGGGAATTGTTCATCGGAATCAGGAGCGACTGAGGCCCTTTCTGGTCGAACGCAAACATCCGGCCGGCAAGTTCGCCCTTCTCGGCAAGCGAAAGATTCAGCATACATAAATATAAATAGTTTGATACGTTCCCCCGGTTCATTTCTATGATTTTATCAAACTGTTTTGTCCTGTAATAATATTCCATTTCCTTGTATTTCATGGCGCGAAAGTGTCCGTATGTTTTGACGCCGGAAACAAATATCAGGCCGGCGGCCAGCGCCTGCACGACAAGGACGGTCGTTTTACGTTTTCCCTGCAGCGTTTTCTTCGGGCGCAGAAGGCATGTCGCCGCGATAATCAACGGTAGCAGCGCCCACGACATATAAATCGCCCAACCGGAAGGAACCAGCATTTCATGATAATACATATCCGGCAGAAATGCGTAGCGGTATTCTCCCGTGAAAGCGTATCTTACACTCAGAAACGCCAGCAAAAACACTTCCGCACAGGGAACAAGGAACATGTATGCGCCCGAAGGCTTTGAAAACACTTCTTTGACAAACACGGACAACGCAAACAAAACAGCCACGGAACCGCCCAACAGGAAAAGAACGACCGTCGCCGTTACGGCATACGCCTCTTTCAACCACACATTATTTAATTTCACGTATCCGGCAAGCGACAGCAAAACCAGCATGAAGGCAATCGTCCCCTGCATAAAATAATTGAAGTCAAAATGTATGAACAGCAGACCGAACACCGGTAACAAAGAGAAAAAATACGCAAACGAAGAATCCCTGTCCATACGCCTTACCAGCCAACAGGCAAGTATCCCCGTAACCGTTAACACGGTAGATGTAATGAGCGCCCCGGCATAAGGATAAATGAAAAACTGAACAAGAAATTCGTATGCAAGCAAACAGCATCCGCCCACTTTTCCAAGTGTCGAAAAAATATACGTACTGTCATACAAAAACAGTTGATACTGCTCTATATGATAAAAATGGAACTTGAACACCGATTGCAGAAACGCCGATAATCCAAGCCACAATAGAATGTAAAATAACAAATCCGTCTTCTTACGCCACACTACCAAAGAATTTAACATTATTTTCCTCCAAAAATAAGAATAATAAACAAATTATCAAATCCGTCGCGTGTCCGTCAAAGCAAATCTGCCGCCAGTTCCGCCAGTTCGCTGCGTTCGCCTTTGACGAGATTAACATGCGCAAAAAGCTTTTGGCCTTTCATCCTGTCGACCGTGTAAGCCAGTCCGTTGCTATGCATGTCAAGATAAGGCGAGTCGATTTGCTGTATATCGCCGGTAAATACCATTTTCGTGCCTTCGCCCGTACGGGTTATGATTGTCTTAATCTCATGAGGTGTAAGGTTCTGGGCTTCGTCGACGATACAGAATGTTTCGGCAAGGCTTCTCCCCCTGATGAAAGCCAGCGCCTCGATAACGAGCCGGTTGCTTTTCAGCATCTCATCAACCGAACGGACTTCCTGGCTGTTGGGTGCAAACTGGGCTTTTATCACGTTAAGATTGTCGAACAGAGGTTGCATGTACGGCGCGACTTTTTCCTTTTCGTTTCCGGGCAGGAATCCGATATCTTTGTTTGCCATAGCCACAATCGGCCGGGCGAGTAAGATCTGTTTATAGCGTCCGGCCTGTTTCAGCGCCGAAGCGAGGGCAAGCAATGTTTTCCCGGTACCGGCTTTTCCCGTGATGCCGACTAATTTGATGTCCGGGTCGTTGAGGATTTCCAGGGCGAATTTCTGCTCTGTATTACGCGCCCGGATTCCATAGTTGGGAACGCCTTTCTCTATTTTTTTCACGGTTCCGGTAAAAGGATTGTAACGGACGAGCACGCTGTTACGTTCGCTTTCCAGCACGCAGCAATCGTTTGCAAGCAACGTTATCCGGGGATATTTCGCGTTGAAATCATCGATGGGAACACCTTCGGAGTTCGTGTGAATGTTGTCGATCAATGCGCCGTCGATACCGGTATATGTCTCCTGCTCCTTTTCAAAAACATTGACGTCCCTCACTTTATCCGTACTGTAATCTTCGACCGTGATTCCGAGCGCACGCGCCTTCATGCGCATATTAATGTCTTTCGTAACAAGAATGGTCTTCATTTGAGGACGCTCCTCCGAAACGGTCATGGCGCAGGAAAGGATGAGATGATCCGGTATGCGTTCCGGGAAAGAGGCGGCTACTTTTGCATGGTATTTCGTACCGGTTTTTATGTAAAGCGTACCTTTGTCCTTTCCCAGCGGGGCGCCTTTCAGATGAAAATCATCGGAAGTGAGCGCATCAAGTTCGCGAACAAACTCACGCGCATTGTAATTAATCTGTTCGCTTCCTTTCTTAAACCGGTCTAACTCTACCAGTGCGGTAATCGGGATATATATATCATTCTCCTGAAAATTAGACAAACAACTGAAATCGTGTAACATCACGTTCGTATCAAGTACAAAATTTTTTTTCATTCCCATATCCGTATTATTTTAAATTAAACAAACAACACCGTAAAGGAACAATTTTTTTTTCAAATATCATAAATAAGAGAAAAAATAATGTGCATTGCTTTCTTTTTTGCTATTGGTAAAAATCACCAAAACGGAGCGCCCGGAAAAGTTAATCATATCGTTTTTATTCAATCTCCCCTGTTTTTTTATTTTTTTAGGTTTTTTTGTGAAGGTAAATATAAATAAATAAGTATTTTTACGCGCCTTTTAGAAGTGATTATAAATGAAAAAACTATTTTTTTTACATGCTTTTTTAAAATTATGAACTACGAAGAAACACTTGACTATCTATGTAACCGCATCCCTGCCTTTCATAAGATTGGTTCACGCGCATATAAACCGGGGCTGGAACGTAGTATGGCGCTGGATGATTTAGCCGGTAATCCGCATAAAAAGTACAAACCCATACACGTTGCCGGGACGAACGGCAAAGGATCGGTAGCCCATTTGCTTGCGGCGATATTGCAGGCCACAGGGCATAAGGTTGGTCTGTATACTTCCCCGCATCTCGTTGATTTCAGGGAACGTATACGCGTCAACGGGACCACGATAACGCAACAGTATGTTACGGATTTTGTGGGGAAAAATATGACGTTTATCGAAAACGAACGGCCTTCGTTTTTTGAGATTATGTCTGCCATGGCGTTTGACTATTTCCGTCATAAAAAAGTTACCTATGCCGTTATAGAAACCGGTATGGGCGGACGGCTCGACAGCACGAATATCATACATCCCGTCCTGAGCATAATAACGAGTATCAGCCCCGACCATACGCAATACCTCGGAAATACACTGCGGGAAATTGCCGGCGAGAAGGCTGGAATCATAAAACGTAATGTCCCGGTTATTATCGGCGAACCGGACGGGGAGGAACTTCATCAGTTCTTCCTCTCCAAGGCGTTTGAACTGTCCTCGCCCATCACGTTCGCCATGGAAAAGGATACGCTCACGTATGCGGAAATGCAGTATGACGGTTCGTGGTTTTTCGAAACGACGGACTATGGCGTGCTGAAGGGTGACTTGAGGGGCGCGGCGCAGAAACGGAATGCCCAAATCGTATTGTCGGCGTTGAAGGTATTGTCCAATTCCGGTACGCAAATCCGGCTTGCAGCCGTCAGGAAAGCGTTTTCGAATGTGACGCAAATGACCGGATTCATGGGACGCTGGCAGGAACTGCATGACGCACCTAAAATTATTTGCGATATCGGACATAATACGGGCGCATGGAAGATTAACGGCAAACTGCTTCTCAATGAGGCAAGACGGCACGAAAAGACGCACATGATCATCGGCATGTCGAAAGACAAGGACGTGGACGGCGTGTTGGCGTTAATGCCCCAAAATGCAGTCTACTATTTTACGCAGGCGTCCGGGGAGCGGGCTTTGCCTGCCGAAGAACTGGCGGAAAAAGGGGCGGCGTTCGAACTCAATGGGAAATGTTTCCGGTCGGTGAAAGAAGCCGTTTCCGATGCGATAAAACAGGCTTCCGGGAAAGATTTTATCTTTATCGGCGGAAGTACGTTCGTTGTGGCGGAAGCTTTTTTCCTGTTCCCTAATGCGGTAAAATAATTCTTTATTATATGACAACTACTTTACAGAAAAAATTGAATGATTCTCCGGTTGCACGCTGGAGTGTGTTGATTGTCGTCGCCTTCACGATGTTTTGCGGTTATTTTATAACCGACGTCATGGCGCCGTTAATGGATTTATTGAAAGACGAGTTTAACTGGTCGCCTACGGAATATGGAATATTCAACATGGCGTACGGCTGGCTTAATGTGTTTCTTTTTATGCTGATTTTTAGCGGTATGATACTGGATAAGCTGGGGGCGCGTATCACGGGTGTGTTTGCCTGTGCGCTTATGATTATCGGATGCGGTTTGAAATATTATGCGGTGTCGCAACCTTTCGACGGCGAAATCTTCGGGCTGCGGACGCAGGTCTTTATTGCCTGCATCGGATTTGCGATTTTCGCACTGGGACTTGAATCGGCCGGTATCACGGTGACGAAGGTGATTGTTCGCTGGTTCAAAGGGTATGAAATGGCGCTGGCTATGGGTATTCAGGTAGCGGTAGCCCGCCTCGGGACGGCGCTCGCGATGTCGACAACGATTCCTTTGGCCAAGTATTTTAACAGCCTCTCGGCTCCGATTTTATTCGGGCTGGGCGCTTTGTGTATCGGACTGATTGCGTATCTTGTTTTTTGCGTCATGGACAGGAAGCTTGACCGTTCGTCGGCCGGAATGGAGGAGGAGAAAGAAGAGCCTTTCCGGTTGAAGGATATCGGTTTTATTGTCGCCAACAAAGGGTTCTGGCTGATAGCAATGCTTTGTGTTCTGTTCTATTCGGCCGTATTCCCGTTCCTCAAATATGCAACGTCTTTGATGATTAATAAATATCATGTTGCATCCGAACTGGCGGGGAACATTCCGGCGATACTTCCTTTCGGGACGATTTTGCTGACACCTCTTTTCGGCGGGATATACGACAAAAAGGGAAAGGGCGCGACGATAATGATCATCGGGTCGGCCATGCTGATTGCCGTGCATGCCCTGTTTTCTTTACCGGCGTTGAATGTCTGGTGGTTTGCCTCGTTGCTCATGATTGTGTTGGGAATTGCGTTTTCACTTGTTCCTTCCGCCATGTGGCCTTCCGTCCCCAAGATCATACCGGAAAACAAGCTCGGAACGGCATACGCCTTGATTTTCTGGGTGCAAAACATCGGTTTAAGCCTTGTCCCGCTGCTGATCGGCTGGGTTCTCGACGAATACTGTACAGTGACGGAAGGCGAGCTAACCCGTTTTGATTATACGCTTCCCATGATCATCTTCACCTGCTTCGGCCTTTTGGCGCTGTGTACGGCGCTATTGCTCAAACGCGAAGACCGTAGAAAAGGCTATGGCCTGGAAAAGCCGAATATGAAGCGTTAGTTCGCTGTTTTTGAACGCCCCGCTGACTATAAGCCCGTATCTGTCGGATGATTTAATCATCGCTTTGGCATAATTCTAAGGGAAGCAGAATAAACATTTGTATCCCACAAAAGCACAAAGACCACAAAAAAAGAACTTTGTAGCCTTCGTGCCTTTGTGGGATACTGTTATACCTTTTACCAATTATCAAGATTTCATCCCCGGCTCAGCGTAGCGTCCCACTACGCGCATTAAAAGCAAGCGTCCGTGCTTATAACATTTTACCCGAGTACACTTCTTACATTTGTTGGTATGCTTCTTACATCCATTGGTACGCGTCTTACACTCGTTGGTACGCGTCTTACACTCGTTGGTACGCGTCTTACATTCGTTGGTACGTCTCTTACATCCGTTGGTACGTCTCTTACATTCGTTGGTATGTCTCTTACATTCGTTGGTACGTCTCTTACATTCGTTGGTACGTCTCTTACATTCGTTGGTACGTCTCTTACATTCGTTGGTACGTCTCTTACATTCGTTGGTATGTCTCTTACATCC
>JAITDQ010000006.1 GCA_031282485.1 Tannerella sp.
AAAAAAAATATGACTTCCTTGCCGTTTATTTTGAAAATATTTTATACTTTTGCACGAATTAATCTTTTTAACATTTCAGAAATATGGATATTCGGGCTATTAAATCATTTGTATCGGAAAATATCAGCGAGGACGAAATTGCTTACGGGAAATATATATTTAACAACGGCGACTGTACGATTTTGTCTCAGTCGGCTATCTCTGTTGACTTTATGATACGGATAAGCGGAAGCGAATCGTTTAAGGAGTATGTTTTTATTTTGGACGGGGAGCATATCGTTCCCGAATGTGAAAATGAACGGATGGGCTGGAACAGGTATTCGTATGCCTGCCTGTTGCAGTATGAGCACGAACTGAACATACTGGAACCGGGAGAACCGCTTGACCATAAAAAATATTCCCGCCGGGGCATGATACAAAGGGTGTTGACCGAGAGACGCCTGAAAGCCGAAAAATCAAAATACCACATAAAATGGGCGACAAATATTTACGGAGACCATGTCCTGACAAATGAAAAAGGCATACGCTACAACGTTTTCCTGCGCGACTTTGAAAATGAAACGGGATACAGTAACAGTGCGGATGCGGCTTTGAATAAACTCGGCACCACCAAACATATCATGTACGCGTTTCGTGAGTTGAAGGGGAACAAAAACCTGTACGACCGCCTCAGCCATGAATATCCTTTTATTGAAATATTCTGCGACCCGCTGAACGACTACAAAATCAGCCGGTATTACCCGAAAGAAATGCCTGCGAATGAAAAATTACTGATTTCACGCTATTTCGGGAAATCAAATTTTATAGAAGACCACAATGTAACGTCCCTGTTGAGGTTTATCAGTGAAGCATCCGAATATCCGCTGATTTGCGTTCGTCCCGAAGTGAAAGAAAAAATCGAACGGTGTTACGAACAGAAGATGTTGGAAGATCTGGAAAAGAAATGCGAAATTGATTTTTCCGCCGTCAAAGCGGAACTGTTCCCTTATCAGAAAGACGGAGTGAAATTTGTTTTATTCCGCAAAGCGGCTATCATCGCCGATGAAATGGGGCTTGGAAAAACCTTGCAGGCCATAACGGCTGCCATTCAGAAAAAAGAAATATTCGGGTTTCGAAAAACATTAATCGTTTGTCCGGCAACACTCAAGTCCCAGTGGAAAAAAGAAATCGAAAAGTTCACGACGGAAAAGGCGCATATCATAACCGGTACGCCCCAGGAACGCAAACAGCAATACCTGTCCGACCATTCGTTTTTCCAGATCGTCAACTACGAAATGGTGCTGCGCGACAGCCTGATAATAAACAGGGCAGGCATAGACTTCCTGATTCTTGACGAAGCACAGAAAATCAAAAATTACGAAACCAAAACGTCCGCAGCCATCAAACGGCTAAAACCGGCTCATACGCTGATTATTACAGGAACACCCATAGAAAACCGGCTGATAGACATTTATTCCATTATGTCGGTGATAGACCCTTATTTCTTCGGGCCTCTGTGGGAATTTTCATACCAATATTGCCTTTTCGACCCCGAACGGCCTGATAAAATCAACGGTTATTATAACCTGCAACAGCTTAATAAAAAACTTTCGGAAATACTCATCCGCAGGGAAAAACGTACGGTTATCAGCCAGCTGCCCAACGTCCGGCAAATCAACATGCCGGTCGATCTGTCGCCCCTGCAGGAAGATTTGCACGGTTCGTTCGCTGCCGGGATAGCGCGTATCATTTCAAAAAAATTCCTGACGCCGTTTGACCTGCAACGCCTGCAGCAACTGCTTACCGGCATGCGCATGGTGTGCGATTCAACCTACCTGATAGACGATACGACCAACGAATCCCCGAAGCTGGAAATATTGAAAGAGATTCTGTTTGAAAAAATTGACTTGCACCACGCCGACAGGAAGATAATAATCTTTTCCGAATGGGTAAAAGTCCACAAACTGATAGGTCAAATACTTCGTGAGAACAAAATCGGATTCGTGGAACTTACGGGAAAAGTTCCGGTTGCCTTGCGGGGTGAATTGATAAAGAAATTTGAATCCCGCCCGGAATGTAAAATATTCCTTTCGACGGAAGCAGGCGGCGCCGGCTTAAACCTGCAGGTTGCCGACATCCTCATCAACTTCGAACTCCCGTGGAATCCGGCCAAGAAAAACCAGCGTATCGGACGCATCGACCGTTTAGGGCAAAAAAGCGAAAAACTGACCATTTACAACTTCGTCACACGCAACTCTATCGAACAGCAGATTGCAGCCGGATTACTTGTAAAACAAGACCTGTTCGAAGGCGTGCTCGATTCCGGCAGCACCACCAATTATGTTGATTTTTCAAGCAAAGGACGCTCGCAGTTCATTAAGCAATTAGAGGAATTTATCGGCCGGGAACCGTCCGACGAAGAACAAACGCCCGAAGAACCGGCTGAAAAGATTGCCGAACCCCGGACAGATGCAGATTCCAATGACCTGAGTCAAATCGAATTAATCGAAGATTTGGAAGATGAAGACACCAAACCGGAAGAAGATTTGATTGACCCTGTTTATCAGGAAACGCCCCGGGATGAGACGCCTCTACCCAAAGAAGAAACGCCCGTCGCCGGGACTGACGCCGTCCCGAAAGCCGCAGAAATGGAACAGGTGATGAATAACGGCATGCAATTCCTCGCCGGACTTTTCAAAATGTCGACAGGAAAAGACCTGGGCATTGAAAACCAAAAAATAGAAATCGACCGTGAAACCGGCGAAGTCGTCATGAGGTTTAAAATGAAATTCTGAATCCGCCTTTATCGTTCGCCTGTTCCGCGCCGGGCCGAAGGGACAGACATCCTGCATCCGTCCCTTCGGCGCCCTTTCGGGATTTTCAGCTACTGCAATGCCACAATCTTCACGGTTTCCAGCAATCCTGCGTCCTGCAGTGTCGAGGAACTGTTCCAATTGTTATACAGCGGTTTCACGACACGTTCGTCTTTTGGCAACGCCGATTCGCCGATGAAGCGATTCGCCCAGGTATTGACCACTTCTATCTCCATCCTGTTTTCGCCCTTCTTTACAACGTCGGTAATATCCACGCGATAAGGATATGTCCATGCGCCGCCGGCGTATTTTCCGTTGACGGTTACCTTAGCCATTATGCCCACTTTGCCGAGGTCGATACTGATTTCGCCGGAAGGCTTGGCGTCGAGGGTGAAAGTGTTATTGTAAACGGCTGTTCCCGAATAATAACGGATGCGGGGATCCTCATTCAGCGACCACGATTGCAGTTTGTCGAAAATCACCGGTTCGGACGGTCCACGGCGGATTTTGCCGGATTCAAATTTTACCGTCCATGGCGTCGTTATCTCGACAAGAGTTTTCGGGGCGGGAAAATTGTCCTTTACGTCCGAAGATTTCGGTTTCCCTTTTCCGGAGAAGACAATAAACATACTTTCGTGAGGTTCCAGTTGTAACGGTACTGTTGTCGAAACATCCGTTTGGATGAATGTGGGCAGGATACGTCTTTTTCCAGTGATTGTGTTCCACAGTTCGGGCTGTTTGCCGGCGACGCGAAATTCCGGCGACGTCTGTACGGTTTCGTCGCTCCGGTTTGCGATAAAATAGATTTCGCGATTGTTGAGTGTGCGGTGTCCATAGACCAGATTGTCATCCATCTTCACGTCGGGAGCGATGTTGAGCGTTTTGAGCGCTTCCTCTATCGTCATTCCCGAAAGGATATGACCTTTGCCATAAGTACGTTGCTTCGCCCGGCTGGGGGAGAGATCATCGCCCCACATCTTGCCGGCAAGAGATTTCAATTCCTTATCGGCATCGGGATAATTTTGATAACTCGGCGAACGTTGTGGCGCTTCACCCAACACCGTCGCACCTTCGGCAACCAACCGTTCGATACCTTTCAACACTTCGGGACGCATGGTTTTGAACGCCGGCAACACAAGAATACGGTACGAAATCCCGTGCGGCAACACAATCCGTCCGTCCTTCACCGACATTGAGTTGATGATGACGTCGGCATTGACATAATCGAACCGGTATCCTTTCGGAAATATGGGAGCCGTTACACCGTTTTCGGCAGAGTTCGGATTTGTGCCGAACGGACCGATATTTGCCGGAGCGTCTTCGCCGATAAAGTAAGCCACGTCGGACACCGGCAATCCCTGTTCCATCATGTAGCCGCAACGTTTCAGATAAGTCGTAAACAGGTCGATATGCGGGAACCAGGTATTTTTACGGTTAAACTCCACGCCGAACCATGATTCTACACCCGGATACTGTTCTTCGTAAGCCTGTTCGATATACACGTGCAACATAACGTTCGACATTCCGCCGGCGATAGCAGCGTCGCCTTCCTGTTTGAGCGTGCGGGGATACTGATAATATCCCGATCCGCCGGTAAACGCTTCGGCGTACAGACCGGGTTTATTGTAGATGTGCGCGCACGAGGCGGCGAGTTCAATATTACGCATATCCTTACCGCCGGGCCAGAACTCGCCGGCAATATAATCGCTGTGTTTTCCATACGTCAGGAACTCGCCCGGGAAACCCCATCCGCCATA
>JAITDQ010000028.1 GCA_031282485.1 Tannerella sp.
CCTCCTGGTATTCAGTCAGCGTGGCGGAAAGACGATTGTGGGCCTGCGCCCGCGGGGACCGCGCACGTTTTCCGAAGAACAGAAGGAACATCAGCGCATCTTCCAGCGGACAGTTATGTACGGGAAAATGGCCATTGCCGATGCCGCATTGAAAGCCGGCTATCAGCAACAGGCCAAACCCGGTCAGTCGGCATTTAACGTGGCCGTGGCCGACTTCTTCAACGCACCGGCAATCGACAGCGTCGACCTCTCGCAATATACGGGCAGCGTCGGCGACTCGATTCGGGTTCGCGCACACGATGATTTTGCGGTACAGGAGGTCAGGGTCAGGATCACCAACGCCGACGGAACACTCGTGGAGGAAGGCGCCGCCCGTACGGATGAGATCGGATATGAATGGACATACGTCGCCACACAGACCAACGAAAGTCTGGACGGCGACCGGATTGAAATCTTCGTATCCGACATACCCGGCAATGTGACGCACGAAGAACGCAAGTTATAAGTGTTTGCGGAAATGAAGAAAAGGGCGGGTTTTTGCAGAAAGCTCGCCCTTTTTGTTTTTGAAAAGTCGGAATGAGTATAGGACAAGTATATCTGAAGTATATCTGTAGTATAGAATGAGTATGGAACAAGTATAGAATGAGTATGGAACGAGTATAGCGATATGCCGATATTTACAAAAACAGAGACCCTGTCCGGGCGTCCGGCCCGTAACGGCGCTGAATGGATTCATACCGGCTGACGGGGTAAATATCAACCGGTAAAGGTAAGTTTGTAGATTTCATGGATAATTCCGTCTTTATACCTGATTGTATCGCTTAAAATCTCAATGATTGGTTATTCGTAATTGTTTTTTCGTATCTTTGTGCGGTAATCTATAAAATGTAAGGATATGGAAGTGATTAAAGATATGAGCCGACGTCGTTTTTTTAATACCACAGGACCATGTAATCCGGAAGACCATTACATGTTACCCCCCGAAGACCGCCTTGTGGGGGCGCAGTTACACCGTTATATAAAAGATCAATTATACTGGGTGCTTCATGCGCCGCGACAAACGGGAAAAACTACTTTCCTGCAGAGCTGGGCGCGTGAAATCAATGCAGACGGAAAAGTTGTCGCCTGCTATGTGAGTGTAGAAGACTGTCAGGGTGTGACAGAACGCGAAGAAGCAATGTTTGCAATATATAAAGACATTTGTGATTTTGCAGGATTAGCGGGATTGCCTGTTCCGTCTTGAATCCAAAGTTTCCAAAGGACTGTTCGGACGTTTTTTCAAGCGTTTCCTGACTGTTGATACGCCAACTGTTGACTCCAAAGTTTATAAAGGACTTTTGCGTTCCACCTTGATTAAATGGTCGGAATTGGTCGCGCCTAAACCGTTAATTGTTTTGTTCGACGAAGTGGACGTAATTACCGGCGACGCCATGATCGATTTTTTGCGACAGTTGCGAGGCGGCTTTGCTTCACGTGGCGTGGGACAGTTTCCTGTTTCCATTGCTTTGGTTGGTATGCGCGACCTGAAAGACTATCTCGTCGCGGCAAAAGACGGGAAACCGGTCAATCCGGGTTCGCCGTTCAATATCAAAGCAGATTCGGCAGTATTATCCAATTTTGCAAAGGATGATGTCGCAAAATTATTTGCCCAGCGAACAAAAGAAACCGGACAGCAAATCACACAAGAGGCTCTTGATTATGTATATGAACAGTCTAAAGGGCAGCCATGGATTGTCAATTCGCTGTTTATGCGAGCGACGCTTCGTATTCTGGATGAAGAAAGTACGGAGACTGTTACTTTGGAACATGTCCGTCAGGCGCGTGAACAGATGATTATGGCGCATGAAACGCATCTGGACGCTTTGGCTTATCGTCTGGAAGACCCGCAAATACGCAGTATTATAGAATCATTGATTACCGGAGAATCAAATCCTTCGTTAGCAGCAAGCGAAGCCTTTCGGATGTGTGTAGATCTCGGTCTGGTATCAATAGAACGCGGTACTCCGCAAATATCCAATCCGATATACAAAGAAGTCATTGCCCGTCAAATGACATTCAGTACACAACTGGCGATACCGGAACCTTCATGGAAATGGGAAACACCCGGCGGCGAATTGGACATGGACGCTCTGTTACACGAATTTCAAAAGTTTTGGCGGCTAAATTCGGAAATATGGGAAGAAA
Organism: Tannerella sp.; assembly: GCA_031282485.1. Lineage (GTDB taxonomy): Bacteria > Bacteroidota > Bacteroidia > Bacteroidales > Tannerellaceae > Tannerella. Next base: position 2,185 of record JAITDQ010000028.1, read on the forward strand.
AATCCGATTATACCGAAGCGTTCCCGCATCTTTTACTGATGGCGTTTCTTCAGCGCGTTACCAACGGCGCAGGACATATTAACAGGGAATATGCCGCCGGCCGGGGACGTATGGATTTGGCGGTGGAATATGCCGGCAAATGTTACATCATCGAAGTAAAAAACATTTATCATTACAATACTCCCACTGCAGTCAGGGAAGAAGGCCTGGATCAGATTCAGCAATATCGTGACAGGATAGACGCTTCGGCGCCTGCCTATTTAGTGATATTCGACCGTCGTCCGAAAGCAAAGGAACTGTCGTGGGACGAAAAAATTTCATGGACAGTCGATGAAACAAGTAATGTAACGATATTAGGGTGTTGAAATTATTTAATATGACAAATGGATGTGATTTTATTAAACAATCTTCTATTCAAACCCCTTACCGGCAAATCATGCTGTCTTACAAAAACTTTTTAAGTTCCAGTTTATCGCCGTCCCATTCCACGTAGGAAAAATGCTGCATCCAGTCTCCGGTGATGAGCAGGCGCGTTTCGGAGGGAGGTAATTTTTTGTCGAGCAGAACATGGAGGTGTCCGAACAGGAAAAAATCAATGTCGGGATGTGTCTGCAGGTATGATTCGGCAAAAGCTTCCAGATGTTTTGCGCGGCCGGACTGATGTTCTTTGGCGGCGAGGCCGTTCCGGCGGCTGCTTAGCGACCAGCAGCGGGCGAATCCGAATGTCCAGCGCGGATGAATGGTCGCGTATAGAAGCTGGCAGATACGGTTACGGAAGATGCGTTGTATGATGCGGTACAGCGGCGGACGGTATCCGACTTCGTCGCCGTGAGCGAGAAAGAACTTTTTGCCGGAAAGTTCGACGGTAAATGGTTTGCGGTGTATTACCGCCCCTGTTTCCGCGGGGAGGTAGTCGAACATCCATATATCGTGATTGCCTGTTAGCAGGTGTATTTCTATACCGAGATCGGACAGTTCCGCCAGTTTGCCGAGAAAACGGACGTATCCGCGCGGCACAACGTATTTATATTCGTACCAGTAATCGAAGACGTCTCCCAGGAAATAGACGGCGGCGGCATCGTTTTTGATGCCGTCCAGCCAGCGCACTAACTTTTTTTCCGCCTCCGCGGCGTCCGGCATGTAGCGGTTGCCGAGGTGGATGTCGGATACGAAATATATTTTCCGGGGCGGAGTATTCATAACAGGCCTAATTCGAGCTTTGCTTCTTCCGTCATCATGTCCTTGTCCCATTCGGGTTCAAAGACGAGGTTTATCTGCGCACTTTTGACGCCGTCGATGCTTTCCACCTTCTGGCGCACGTCTTCGATGATAAAGTCGGCAGCCGGACAGTTGGGCGCCGTGAACGTCATGTCAATGGCGACGTTCATCGCCCCGTCAATATCAACTTTGTATATAAGCCCGAGGTCGTATATGTTTATGGGTATTTCGGGGTCGTATACGGTTTTGAGCGCTTTGACTATTTCTTCTTCTGTTTTTAGAAATTCATTTTCCATTTTTATAATCTCCCTTCGTCGGCATAACTGTAGTAGTGTTTATCGCTTATGATGATGTGGTCGAGCAGTTGCATGCCCAAAAGTTTCGCAGCCTCGCCGACGCGGGCGGTCAGCGAATCGTCGTGTCCGCTGGGATGCAGGTTCCCGGACGGATGATTGTGGCATAATATAATGCCCTGACAGGTAGCGTTTATGGCAGCTTTCATGATGAACCGCAGGTCGGCGGAAGCTTCGCCCAGTCCGCCCTGACTGATTTTCGTCTTTTCGATGACCCGGGACGCACTGTTTGTGAATGCTACCCAGAGTTCTTCGTGCGGGATGTCGCACAGCAGGGGATAGAACAGCAGGAACGCGTCGTGGCTGGAGCGTATGGATTCGCGTTTTAGCGGTTCGGACGCGGCTTTACGCCGTCCGAGTTCCATGGCTGCGGCGATAGCGATGGCTTTTGCTTGGCCGATACCCTTGTAGTCCATCAGTTCTTTTACGGACAGCTTCCCGAGTTTGTTGAGGCTGTTTGAAGCTCCGTTCAGGATACGCTGTGAGAGTTGAACGGACGTTTCGTCGCTGTTACCCGACCCGATGAGTATGGCAATCAGCTCGGCATCACTCAGAGAGGAGACTCCGTTAATCAGCATTTTCTCGCGCGGACGGTCTTCCGCCGCCAGCTCTTTTATGCTGAGTCTCCCTTGAGTGTTGTCCATAATTATTTGGCGCTTATACGTCCGATGTAAGAGCCGTTGCGGGTGTCGACTTCTATCTTCTCGCCGGCGTTGATGAACAGGGGAACGCGCACTTCGGCGCCTGTCTCGACGGTTGCGGGTTTGAGCGTATTGGTGGCGGTATCGCCTTTTATCCCGGGTTCGGTGTAGGTGACCTCAAGGATGACGTGTGCCGGGAGTTCGCATGTCAGGATCGTTTCGCTTTCCGCATGTACCATTGCTTCCACCGTGTCGCCTTCTTTCAGGAACTGTACGCCGTCGATACTTTCGCCCGATATGGATATCTGTTCGAATGTTTCGGGGTGCATGAAATTATATCCCATGTCGTCTTTGTAGAGGAACTGGTACGGGCGGCGTTCGATACGAACCTCGTCGACCTTCACGCCGGCGTTCCACGTTTTGTCAATCACGCGTCCGGTCGTAACGTTTTTAAGTTTTGTACGCACGAAAGCGGGGCCTTTACCCGGTTTTACGTGAAGAAATTCGACGATGAAAAAATAATTACCTTCGATGTCAAGGCACATTCCGTTTCTAAAATCTGCTGTTGTAGCCATAAAATTTTCAATATGTTTTCAGTTAAGTTATTTAAATTGCGATGCAAATATAGTGCAAGCCGGGGGTAATACAAAATAAACCTGTGTTTTTTTTATTACCCGGGGCATTTCTCCCTTATCCCATTAACAGCGTCGTAGCGGCCATGTAAATGAGCATCCCGATGATATCGTTGGTAATCGAAATAAACGGTCCCGTGGCAATGGCCGGATTGATTTTGAATTTATCTAAGAGCATCGGCACCAGCGTCCCGAATGTACTTGCGAACATCACCACCGTAAACAGGCTGATCGACACCGACAGCGTTATGTTCTGGTCCCCGAGCGTAAAATAATTGTAAATAAATACGATAAGGCTTATTATCGCCGCGTTAATCAGGGCGACGGCCGCTTCCTTGAACACCTGTCTGAACACTAAGTTATGCTTCAGGCTGTTGTTCGCCAGTCCCTGAACCACGATTGCCGAAGACTGGACGCCCACGTTCCCTCCCGTTCCGCCGATAAGCGGAATAAAAAGCGCCATTTTGGGATTGGCGGCAAACCCGCTTTCGAAACCGCCGAGAATCATGGAGTTGCTCAGGCCGCCGATCATCCCGAAAAGAAGCCACGGCAGACGCGCCACCGTCTGCGTCAGCACATTGTCCGACGTTTCCACATCCTGCGAGATACCGGATGCCAGCTGGTAATCGCGTTCATGATGCTCTTTCACTTCATCAATCACGTCGTCCACCGTGATGTGTCCCAGCAGCCTCCCGATGCTGTCGACCACAGGCAGGGACACTAAGTCGTATTTCGAGATCAGTTCCACGACCTCCTCCGTCGCCGCATTATCCTGCACGGAAACGGGATCGTTCTGCATGACATGTTTTATTTTGGAAATGGAAGGGCTGGTGATAAGTTTTTGCAGCGGCAGCACGCCCCGCAGACGTCCGTCGTCGTCAACGACGTATACATTATATATCTCGTCCATGCTTTCATCTTCGGCCTGTTTCCTCATCTCCTCGATACACTGGGGCATACTCCAGTTTTCGTTCACCGTAATCATCTCGGTGCCCATCAGACCGCCGGCCGTATCCTCGTCATATTTCAACAGGTCGATGATATCGCCCGCCTGCTCCACGTCGTCGATGTGCGAAAGAATCTCCTCCTGCCGTTCCTCGTCCATGTCACGCATCAGTTCGACGGCGTCGTCCGTATCCATTTCGTTGATAAACCGTTTTGCAATCAGTTTATTCGGCAATTCTTTCAGCAGTTTGCGCCGGTCATCCTCTTCGAGTTCCATCAGGACGTCGGCCGCTTTTTCGCCGTCCAAGAGCAGGTAGAGGTATATCGCCTCTTTCAGTGTAAGCTCTTTGTACAGTTCCGCGATGTCGGCCGGATGCAGGTTATCCAGTATTTCGGTCGCTTTTTTCTTGTCTTTGCTATTGATAACGTCCTTCAGGTCATCAATATATTCTTTGGTTAATTCCGTAATCATGACGTCAAATGTTTTTAAAGTTCCGGTTTAATCTCCGTTTCTTCCAGATATTTGCCGGCTATTAATGTTAATTCAATAAACTGTTCGATAGACAACTGTTCCGGTCTTTTATCGAATATGGGCAGTGAAAAATACGGACAGTCGTTGCCCAGCAAAGGCTTCATCGAGTTTCTCAGCGTCTTCCGCCGCCGGTTGAACGACGTTTTGACAACCTGTTTATAAAGCGTTTCATCACAACCCAGTTCCGTACGGCTGTTCCGCGTCATGCGTATCACCGCGCTTTTGACTTTCGGCGGAGGGTCGAATACCTTTTCACTCACGGTAAAAAGATATTCTACCTCATACCAGGGTTGTATCAGGGCGCTCAGTATACCGGAATTTCTGCTGCCGGGAGCGGCCGAAAGGCGTTCGGCGACTTCTTTCTGAATCATGCCGGAGCAGCAAACGACCCGGTCTTTGTATTCGAGTATTTTGAAGAAAATCTGGCTTGCTATATAATAAGGATAATTGCCGATAACACAGAACTTTGTGTCATACAGGCGTTCCGGTTTCATTTTCAGGAAATCTTCCGCGTAGATGCGTCCCGAAAGGGCGGGGAAATGTTGTGTAAGGTAATTGACGGACGCCATGTCTATCTCTGCGACAGACAGGTCGTGTCCTTCATCAAGCAAAAAGCGGGTGAGCACACCCGTTCCGGCGCCAACCTCCAAAACAGGCAAGCCACGATATGCGGACAACGTTTCTGCTATACGCTGTGCAATCCCAAGGTCTTTCAGGAAATGCTGTCCCAAAGACTTTTTCGGCCGGATAATCGTCATCGGTTTTCAATTTGTTTGATGCTGTTTTTTATTTATACATGCGGCAAACAGGCTCCACAAAGGCAATTTGAAATAAAAAGCCGGATTTTATTTTGCATTGCGTTCGGTTTGCGCTATCTTTGCGGGGACAAAGATAAAAAAATAATTTTAGTATTGCATGAATTTCAGACAAATCTTCCGAAAGATTATTCAAATATTACTTCCATTGGCTTTGGGAATTATCCTGTTATGGTTTCTGTATCGTAATCAGGATTTGAGTAACATTATGCGCGTGGCGAAGAAAGGCGTGCGTTATGACATCCTGCTTTTTTCGTTGATTTTCGGCCTGGCCGCCAATACCGTCCGCGGTTTGAGGTGGAGTATGCTGATCGATTCGCTGGGCAAACGGGTGAACAGGAAAAATGCGATATACGCCATTTGGGGTAACTATGCCATTAACATGGCGCTTCCGCGTGTGGGCGAAATTTGGCGTTGCGGCGTCATGTCGAAGTATGAAAAGATA
>JAITDQ010000178.1 GCA_031282485.1 Tannerella sp.
GGGCGGTATTCGGCAAGATACCAGAAGAAGAACTGTCGTTGAGAGAGTTTTTCCGCTTTTGTCCGGGCGCACGGGATTTTTTCCAGCGTATAGGGGTGGAATCCGGTATAATAAATTTCGGTAGCCAGCGTCATGGGTGTTGGCGTGAAATCCTGCACCTGTTCGAGGTGGAAATTCATATTTTTTGTTTTGATAGCCAGTTCGGCCATGTCGGTTTCCGTACAACCGGGGTGGCTTGAGATGAAATAGGGGATTAACTGTTCATTCAGATTCCGTTCCGTGTTGATTTTGTCGAATATGGATTTAAATTTTTCGAACAGTTCGATTGGCGGTTTACGCATGACCTGCAACACTTTCGGTTCCGTGTGCTCGGGCGCAACTTTCAACCTGCCGGACACATGATTCGTTATGAGCGTTTCGATATATTGGCGGGATGCGCTGTTGAACGATTCATTCCCGCTTTTATGCAGCAGCAAATCGTAGCGTATTCCGCTTCCTACGAATATTTTCTTTACTCCCGGAATTTTCGTCGATTCGCGGTACAGTTCCAGGAGGGGCATATGGTCGGTTATCAGGTTTTTACAGATGTGTGGATATATGCATGACGGTTTTTTGCAATTTTCGCAGAGGCGTTCATCGTTCCCTTTCATCCGGTACATGTTTGCGGACGGCCCGCCCAGGTCGCTTATATATCCTTTGAAACCGGGCATCTGCGTTATTTTTTCGATTTCCTTCAAAATTGATTCGTTGCTGCGCGATACGATTTGTTTTCCCTGGTGAGCCGAAATTGTGCAAAAGGCGCATCCGCCGAAACAGCCGCGGTGAATGTTTACCGAAAATTTTATCATGTCGAAAGCCGGAATCACCTTGCCGCGGTATTTCGGATGCGGCAGGCGGGTGTACGGCAAATCGTACCAGGCGTCAAGCTCCCGCGTCGTAACCGGAGCGTACGGCGGGTTGACAACAACCGTCCTGTTGCCGGTACGCTGGAGTATCCTTGAAGACCGGCATTTGTTGGATTCTTCCTCTATAATCCTGAAATTTTTTGCCTGTTTCAATTTGTCTTTAAGGCAGTCTTCGTAGGAAAACAGTACGGTATCATCCGGCGAAGACGTAACATTTCCGGTGATGTACGCCGTTTGGGGTATGTTTTTAAGATTTTGGAACGGCACGCCCTTATTCAGGAGTTTTACAAGTTCCGTAACGGGTTTTTCGCCCATGCCGTAAACTAAGAGGTCTGCCGGACTGTCGGCCAGAATGCCGGGCAACAGTTTGTCCTGCCAGTAGTCATAATGCGCCAGGCGTCGCAGCGACGCTTCGATGCCGCCTAACACGACGGGGACATCGGGATACAGTTTTTTCAGTATTTTCGAATATACAATACTGGGATAATCCGGTCTCATGCCGGGACGGTTGTCCGGCGTGTAGGCATCGTCGCTGCGGAGGCGTTTGTTTGCGGTATAATGATTGACCATCGAATCCATGGCGCCGGGTGCAATGGCGAAAAACATGCGCGGGACGCCCAATTTCGTAAAATCGCGATAGTCGCCTCTCCAGTCCGGTTGCGGCACAATGGCTACCCTCAGTCCCAGGGCTTCGAGCGTCCTTCCGATGACGGCTGCGCCGAACGACGGGTGGTCGACATAAGCGTCGCCGCTGAACAGGATTACATCCAAACAGTCCCAGCCGCGCAGTTCAACTTCCTTTTTTGTCGCGGGCAGCCAGGCGTCGAGCCTGTACGTATTTACCGGAGCGCTCCTTTCCATATAAAACAGTTTGGGAAATCGGGTAAAACAACCGCCTTTTTAAATAATCCGAAAACAGCCGACCCGGAGCCTGACATGGACGCATATTCGGCTCCGAGCGAGTACAGCGTGTCTTTTATTTCCCCGATTACGGGATATTTCTCAAATATGCTGTGTTCAAAGTCATTCACCAGAACGTTTTTCCATTCGGGGACGGGTAATGATGATAATTTATCAAGGGTGAACGCCGGTTTCTGCGGCGTAATCATCGAATACGCTTCTTTTGTGGAAACCGCGACGGGAGGTTTTACGATATAAATCACGTAGTTTTTCAGCGATATGCCGGCCGGTTTAAAGATATTTCCCTTACCGGTAGCCCTTACCGGTTTATTCCGGATGAAAAAAGGACAGTCGGCGCCCAGTGTTGCCGCCGTTTTTTCAAGTTTGTGATCCGGTATTCCGAGGTTGCATAAATCATTTATCAGTTTCAGTGCAAAAGCGGCGTCGGCGCTTCCGCCTCCTAATCCGGCTTCCGGCGGAATCGCTTTTTTCAGGTATATTTCCAGTGGAGGGATATCATATTTTCGGGACATCAACGCGTAAGCTTTCATCACGAGGTTATCTCCGGCCTCGGTATCAAGTTTTAATCCGGTTTGCGTGAATGAACTCCCGTCTGCCCGGACGGCTTCGAGCGCATCCGTCAGCGGGACGGGGTAGAATATGGTTTCGATATTATGAAATCCGTCCGAACGTTTTCCCGTTATATGAAGACCCAGGTTGATTTTTGCATTTGGGAAACAAATCATGTCAGTTGCGGGGTGTTTTTGTCTGTTTGTTATGCGGATGTCGCATCCGGTTATTTTTCCCCTTTTTGGTTTGATTGAAAGGCTGGTTTTTCGTTCTTCCGCCATGACGCATTCTGTTTTGCCTGTAATTTTCCGGATTGTAGGCCGGTGTTTCTCCAAGCGACGGGTCAACCGGGATTTTATATATTTCTTTTCCGAGGAATGTTTCTATCGTTTTAAAAGCGGCCTGTTCTCTTTCGGAGACCAGTGTAATGGCCAGTCCGTGTCCGTCCGTGCCGCGCGCCGTCCGCCCGATACGGTGTACATAATCATCCGGGTCTTTCGGGATGTCGTAGTTAATTATAATGCTTATATCGTTAATATCTATACCGCGTGAAACGACATCGGTTGCCACAAGGATGTCGATGTGCCCGTTCCGGAAGTCTTTCATCACCTGTTCGCGGTTGACCTGTTCAAGGTCCGAATGCATGGCGGCTACGTTAATATTCATACGTTTCAGTGCGGCTGCCAGGTCTTTGACTTTCTGTTTTGAGGAAGAAAACACGATTACCCGCTTGGGCTGGCTTTCCCGGAAATGTTTTTCCAGGATGCGCATTTTCTGGGCTTCATAACAGATATAAGCCGTTTGCATGATGCTTTCGGGCGGTTTGGATATGGCGATTTCTATCTCATGCGGATTTTTCATTATATTTTCGGCAAGCGTGCGAATCTTGGGCGGCATGGTTGCGGAAAACATAATGATTTGGCAGTTTTTGGGCAGCTTCTTGTATATCTGCAGGATGTCGTCATAGAAGCCCATGTCGAGCATGCGGTCGGCCTCGTCGAGTATGAAGAACGATACCCGCGACAGGTCAACACTGCCCATATTCATGTGTGCAATCAGGCGTCCGGGCGTTGCGATAACGATGTCGGCGCCCATTTGCATGCCTCTTTCCTGCTGTGCGTATGCGATTCCGTCGGTGCCTCCGTAGACGGCGACGGCCGAAACGGGCAAATAATACGAAAACCCTTCCACCTGCTGGTCTATTTGCTGCGCAAGTTCACGCGTAGGAGCCATAATCACTACATTTATGGCGTCTTCCGGATATATTCCTTTGCTTAGTTCGTTGATGACCGGCAGCACATACGCCGCCGTTTTTCCGGTTCCGGTTTGGGCGCATGATATTACGTCTTTACCTTCCAATATGGGGGGAATTGACATCTCCTGTACGGGCGTCATTTCTTGAAAATTCATGGCATAGAGGCCGTCCAATACCGAATCTTCAAATTTTAATTCGTCAAATCTCATCTTTTTTCTCTTAAAAAACGCGGTAAAAATAGCAGTTATTTCATTATCAACCAAA
>JAITDQ010000194.1 GCA_031282485.1 Tannerella sp.
TCGGCCGAAGCGTCGATGTTTAATTTCCCGTTGTGCGCTACGGTAATGGTGCCTCTTTCTTCCGATACGATAATGACCAGGGCGTCCGTTTCAATCGACATTCCCAGGCCGGAACGATGACGCAAACCCATTTCTTTGGGTATTACAACGTTATGCGCTACGGGCAAAATGCATCCGGCGGCTTTGATGTTGTTGTCAACAATTATCATCGCGCCGTCGTGGAGGGGACTGTTCTTGAAAAAGATGTTTTCGACAAGGCGTGCATTCACGTCGGCGGTGAACATTTCTCCCGTCTGGATATAAGGCGACAGGTCCATCTCGTGCTGTATCACGATAAGCGCCCCAGTCTTCTTTTTGGCCAGGTTCATGCAGGCCAGCACTACCGGAGCGATGAATTTCTGGTCGTCGGAGCCGTCATTCCGTTTTCTGAAAAAGTTATAAAAGAAACGCCATCCCCGGTTGGAACCCAATGCGATAAGGAAACGGCGTATTTCATCCTGAAAGATGATTACCAGTACGATAAACCCAACGCTTATGAATTTATCCAGTATGGCGCCCATGAGACGCATCTCCAGCACCTGCGAAACAAGCACCCATACTGCAATTATCGACACAACGCCACTGAATATCGTTAACGTGCCGGAACTTTTCATCAATTTGTACGTCTGGTACATCAGGAATGCTACCAGAATAATATCTATTGCGTCTTTTACGCCAAATGAAATAAACATATAATCAATGTTTTAATTTATAAATAATCTTTACGGTCTCAACCGCAGCCTTCACGTCATGTACCCGCAGGATGTCCGCCCCGTGAAGCAAAGCGAACGTATTAAGCGCCGTCGTACCGTTAAGACTGTCGTCTGCCGTACAACCCAGCAAATCATATATCATCTTTTTGCGGGAAATGCCGACCAGTAACGGACATTCGAACATCGTCGAAAACTCATTCAGATAACGCATGAGTTCATAGTTCTGGTCGAGTGTCTTACTGAATCCGAAACCGGGGTCGATGATGATGTCATTAACGCCCGACAATCGCAGGATGCGCACTTTCTCCGCAAAATACAACATGATATCTTCGATAAGATTGTGATAGTCCGTATATTGTTGCATCGTTTGCGGTACGCCGCGCATGTGCATAAGCACGTAGGGTACGTTCAGCTTTGCCACCGTTTCGAACATGTTTTCATCTATGTTACCGCCGGAAATGTCATTGATGATTGCAACGCCGTAGTCCTCCACTGCACGCCGCGCTATATCCGCCCCGAACGTATCTATTGATACGGGGATTCCGGGATAATCGCGCAACAGCATTTTTAAAACCGGCTCTACCCTGTCCCACTCCTCTTCGACAGATACTTCCGCCGCATCAGGGCGCGAGGAATATCCTCCAACGTCCACAATGCCGCCGCCTTCGGCCACGATCGTCTCGATACGCTTTGCAACAGCCGCTTCATTCTGCTGCCGGCTTCCCGCATAAAACGAATCCGGCGTCACATTGAGTATACCCATTACAACGGGCGTATCCAATGATAACAACTTACCTCTTATATTCAACATTTTATCACTCATCTTAACTGCAAAAATAAAAATCCATTTCCGGTTATCCTCACAAATCTGTTACCTCATTTCGGACAGTCGAAACCTCCAAAACAAACTTTTTAACCCGCAAATATATGAAAATAGCTTAATATAAATTACTTTTGCGTCACAAAATACGCAATTGAATGAACATATCGGAATTATATACATTATATAAACAGTGTCCCGTTGTCAGTACAGACAGTCGCACGTGCCCGCCGGGCGCCCTGTTTTTTGCGCTTAAAGGCGAGTTTTCCGACGGCAACGCTTATGCGGAAAAAGCATTGCAGGCCGGATGTTCGTATGCGGTTATCGACGATGCCTCCGTACGAACCGGCGAACGGATGATACGGGTCGACAATGTGCTCGAAACCTTACAGCAACTCGCCCGCCTTCACCGGGAGACGTTAGGCGTTACGGTTATAGGCATCACGGGTACAAACGGGAAAACGACGACCAAGGAACTGACGGCAAAGGTCTTGTCAAAAAAATACAGCACGCTGTTTACGGAAGGTAATCTCAACAACCATATAGGTGTGCCGCTGACTTTGCTCCGGCTGACCGGCCGGCATGAAATAGCCGTTGTGGAAATGGGCGCCAATCACCCCGGAGAAATCCGCGATCTGGCGGAAATCGCACGACCCGACTACGGACTGGTCACAAACGTCGGGTATGCACATCTGGAAGGATTCGGCTCGTTCGAAGGCGTCGTGCGGACGAAAGGCGAACTGTATGACTTTATAAGAAAAAACGGCGGCAAGGTTTTTATTGACCGAAATAATACGTACCTGATGGAAATGGCGGCGGGGATTGAAAAAATAACTTACGGCAAACTACAGGACGAAACAGACGCGGAGGATGGGCTGTATCCGTCAGTCACGGGGGAAGTTATTCATAACCATCCTTTCCTTTCGTTCCGCTGGCAGCGACACATCGACAAATACGATGCGGAGACGGAAGGAACAGTTAACCCTTCGAACGTGGCAGAGACGCATCTTGCAGGCGACTATAACTTATACAATGCGCTTGCCGCAATCGCGACGGGAATTTATTTTGGCATCCCGCCCGAACAGATAAACGAAGCCATATCCACCTACGTGCCGGCAAACAACCGCTCACAATTGAAAAAAACGGCCTCCAACACGCTTATCGTTGATGCATACAACGCTAATCCCAGCAGTATGAAAGCTGCGCTGGAGAATTTCACTTCGTCCCGGAATAACCCGGCCGTCGCACCGGCGGAAACGGGCATGGAAACAGGGACGGAAACAAAGCGGCAGGAAAATATTCCCGGCACAACCTCTTACGACAGGACGTGCGCATCGCTGCCAAAGGCCGTCATCCTCGGCGACATGCTGGAACTTGGCCGGGAAAGCCACAGGCTGCACGAAGAGATAATATCGCTCGTAAACAGCTGCGGATTCGACAAAGTACTGCTCTGCGGCGAACGGTTTTCCGCCGCCGGACAGAGATACTCCTGCTTTAAAACCGTAGACGAACTCAACGGGTTCCTCAAAGCAAATCCGATGAAAGGATTTGAAATACTCATAAAAGGTTCGCACGGAATACATCTCGAGAAAATAATCGAAAACTTATAATCATAAAACATTCTATTTGCTAAACATATTACTATAAATAATGAAAAAAACAATTACATACAAACCCGAAAAGGGTTTTTCACTAAATGATATCGAAGAACTTTTATACGGAGGAAAAAAACTGAAATTACCAGCAGAAACCATTCGGAAAGTCAATTATTGCTATTCATTTCTGAAAGATTTTTCCAAAGAAAAAATTATATACGGCATCAATACCGGCTTCGGCCCTATGGCGCAGTACCGCGTTGACGACGACTGCCTCCGGCAATTGCAGTACAACATCATCCGGAGCCATTCGACGGGCGCCGGCAAGCCGCTGGAACCTTTATATGTAAAAGCGTCCATGATTGCCCGCCTTTCTACATTCCTGCAGGGATATTCCGGCGTGCATACCGGCCTTGTCAACCTGATTACCGAATTTATAAACCGTGACATCTGTCCGTTCATACCCGAACACGGAAGCGTCGGGGCGAGCGGCGACCTTGTGCAGCTGGCGCATATTGCGCTGACGCTTATCGGCGAAGGGGAAGTCTTCTACAAAGGCCGGCTGACCCCGGCAGCGGAAGTTTTGAAAGCGGAAAACCTGCAACCGTTCGAAATACATATCCGCGAAGGACTGTCCGTGACAAACGGAACTTCGGTCATGACCGGCATCGGGCTTGTCAACCTGATTCATGCCCGTAAATTATTGGAATGGGCTATCGTTGCTTCCGTTATGATGAACGAAATAGCGGCCTCGTACGACGATATGATGTCGCCCGTACTGAACGGCACGAAAAGGCACAAGGGACAGTTGAAGGTTGCCTGCAAGATGTGCGAATGGGCGCAGGGGAACCGGACGATGAAGAAACGCGAAATAGAAATGTACGACCGCCACCATACGGAAAAGATTTTCAAACATAAAGTACAGGCTTTCTATTCGCTCCGTTGCGTGCCCCAGATACTCGGCCCCGTATACGACGAACTCGAAAATGCGGAGAAAGTGCTCGTCAACGAGCTTAACTCTGCGTGCGACAACCCGATTGTAGACCCCCATACCCGGTACGTTTACCACGGCGGCAATTTCCACGGCGATTACGTATCTTTCGAAATGGACAAGCTGAAAATCGCCGTCACCAAAATGACGATGCTTGCCGAGCGCCAACTGAATTACCTGTGCCATGACCGCATCAACGATAATATACTGCCTCCGTTCCTCAACCTTGGCGTACTCGGGCTGAATTACGGCCTGCAGGCGGCACAGTTCACCGCCACCTCGACTACCGCCGAGTGTCAGACGCTGTCCAACCCCATGTATGTCCACAGCATACCGAACAACAACGACAACCAGGATATTGTCAGCATGGGCACAAATTCGTCGTTAATCGCGCGTACCGTCATTGAAAACGGATTCCAGGTGATGTCCATCCATTTCATGGCGCTCGTCCAGGCGATTGATTATCTCAAGATACAAAAAAATATGTCGAAAAAAACATGCGCTGTTTATGATGAAATCCGGTCATTCTTTCCTATCTTTGCCGATGATACGCCAAAATACAGGGATAT
>JAITDQ010000210.1 GCA_031282485.1 Tannerella sp.
ACTTATTAAGCATGTGGATGAAGAAAAAGCATGGCGTTTCATTCAGGATGTTTCGGCGGGTCTGCATTATTTACATTCATGCAATCCTCCGATCATACATCAGGATATTAAACCGGATAATATCCTGATAGACAGGAGCGGCCGTTTCGTAATAACGGATTTCGGCATCAGCACGCGGGTACGGAACACATTGCGCAGAAGCGGGACATCCCAATATACAAGCGGTGCCGGCACGTTGGCCTATATGGCTCCCGAACGTTTCGGGACGGATCCGAATCCGGTTAATGCCAGCGACGTTTATTCCTTAGGCGCTACTGTGTTTGAACTGCTGATGGGAGTCCCTCCATTCGGGGAAGATGGCGGATTATTGCAGAAAAAAGGCGCCGATATTCCTGAAATCAAAGGTGATTATTCTCCCGAACTGAAAAATGTCATCTATCTATGTCTGGCAAAAGACACATGGGATCGCCCGACAGCCTTTGAATTAAGCACAAACCCAAAAAGTATACCGGAGAAAAGAATAATGTATCCCCCTGTGGTTCCCATTGTGTATCCCCCGGTAAAGTCCCCCGAACCAGGCCCTAAAGTGCCCCTTTGGTTAATCGTCGGATTGTCGGTTCTTGTTTTAACGGTTGCTGCGTTTTTTATTGCAAACAAGTTTTCCGGTGATTTGAAACAAAGCAAGGCGTTAAGCCGGCAGTATTATGACAATTATATTCACCAGGGCGACAGCCTGAATGATGCCGACCGGAAAGAAGACGGTAATTATGAACGGAGCTACGTAGACGCCTTGAAAAAATATCAGTTGGCATTAGAGACCGCAAAAGATCTGGGCGATAGTATGTTGACGAGTATCGCCCAGGAGAAAATTGACGAAATGTTAAGCCGGCAATATAACTATTATATTCTCCAGGGCGACAGCCTGAACGATGTTGGCCGGAAAGAAGATACGAATTATGAACGGAGCTATGTAGACGCCTTGAAAAAATATCAGTTGGCGTTGAAAACCGCGAAAGATCTGCGTGATGATTTGTTGACGGGTAATGCTCAGGAGAAAATTGACGGTATGAAGACGGTGATTTTAACGGCCTATGAAGAATTTTTATCTAAAGTGGAGAAAATGAAAGAATATAATGAACTTCAAGCGGCCGATGCCTTTTTAAAAAGAGCAAATTCACTGAAAGATTTCATTGATGAGGAACATCTGGAAAATAATTAATACAATATACGCTATGAAAAAGATATCTATATTATTGTTGCTTGTTTTGTTCATATTTGAGGGTAACATTTATGCGCAGGATCCTGTATGCAAGAAGATTTATAATGAAGGCCTCACGTTAATGAATAAAAAGAATAAGGAAAGCTATCAGGATGCGATCAAGAAATTTGTAGCAGCCGAAGAGTGCGATAAAAAGCTACAGGATGATTGTGCTAAAAAGATCAGCGAATGTAAAAAAGCAATCGAAGCGCTTTCAGCACCGAAGCCCACCGGCAAACCTTCGTCAACATCCACCCCGTCGACAGCCAAGCCTCCGTCGCCGCCGGCAACTGTCCGGGTTTCTAAAGACAAGATACGGATTCCCGAACAGGGAAGTGTTGAGGATATTTCCGTATCGGGCGGCGACAACAACTGGACGCTCTCGGATGATGCGACGTGGTGTGTTGCTGAACGGAGCGGAAGTTCGATCATAATTAATTGTGAACCCAATAAAACAACGCTTTCCAGAACGGCAATCATCGAAGTAAAGGGAAGTAATAACAAAATAACGATCACCGTAGAACAGGAGGCAGGCAAAGAACAGTTAAGCGTCATACCGGAGGCATTGACGTTCCCGGCAGAAGGAACGGAAGGCATGGTAACGGTTTATTCCAATACGTTGTGGAATGTCGAAACTGCGTTGTCGTGGTGTCATGTGGAAAAAGAAGATAACACGATAACGGTGAAGATCGATGCCAATGACTTGGCAAAAGAACGTAAAGGAGATATTACGGTTAAGTCAAAAACATTAACCCGGACGATAAGCGTGTCGCAGGACGCCGGTAAGGAAAAACAGAAGGTGCCCAGGCGAGTGCAGGTCGAAACGAAATCAAGTGACGACGAGGAAAACGTCGAAACGAAAACGGGCGTGTCTACCGGAAGCAACAGGCGATCTTCCGTTGGCGACACCTCAAACAGGCGCAGCATACCACCGGATCGTGACAAATCGTCACGTCGCGGTACATATTCCGACGACAATACGCCTTCCGGAAAAATCCGTACATCACCTGCCGGAGAAGATTATTACGGACGTAAAATCTCCTTTGGAATCATGGCGAACGCCTTAATGCCGAATTTCAGCGTCAATGCGTCCGGCTTTACGGGAAGCGCCATTGATTACGGACACGGCAAAAATATAGAGAAACCCTCGTATTCTTCGAAAACAGGATTTAGCGGCGGCCTGGTTGCCGACATACGGATTGCGAACAACATCTACGTCCAGACCGGCTTATATTATACGAACTTAGGCATAAAAAACACAATAACGGGAGACTATGTCTATTCGGAAGAAAATTATACTTCCACAACTTATCTCGAAGGAACGGGACGTGATAATATCACGGAAGAATATACGTTAAACTACCTCGAAATACCGGTGTTATTCTCCTATCGGATTCCTTTTTCCGCAAAAACGGCTCTGCAGATAAATGCAGGCCCGTACATCGGATATGGCCTGTCGGCTAAAGGTAAAATTAAAGGAACCAGGGAGATGCTTTCGTTGACGGAATATTTTTACGAAGGCGACCGGCCGACGGGAAATGTTTATGAAATAAAAAGTACCGTTAGCGGGGAAATAGACATGTTTGGCAAATCGGGACAAATATCCCAGGTATATTCGACGGGAGACCAGCCAACCTATAATAATAATGATAAATTCAAAAACGCTCCTCTCCGGAATATCGACGCCGGCGTCTCTGTGGGAACCGTACTGGAATTTGCCGGCATTAATCTGGGAGTATATTATGATATAGGGATGATGAATATGGCTAATGAAACATACTGGAAATCGGAACGTATGCGCCTGTCTTTGGACGAAGAAAGAACAGGCATGAATAACTACGTTCATAAACTTAACAAGCTTCAGATAAGAATCGGATATATATATCGTTGGTAATATTAATTATAAAAGTACAATGCTATGAGATGTAAAAATTGTGGATGGGACAATCCCGACAACAGCACAAAATGTGTTAAGTGTAATCAGCCGTTGTATCAGTATCAGGAAAGAGGGGGGAATCTTACTACCCCGGATATCAATGTTACGGCTAATTTTAACGTCAGGAAGACCGTGAGTGAAAGTTCGGTTTTCCCGGATAGTGGCGGGGGAAGCCGTTCTCCCGGAGCCAAACCGACCGTAAAACAGCCGGGGCAGATAATATGTTATAACTGTAAGTCTGTCGTACCTGCGGGTTATTATTTTTGCCCGGAATGTGGCGCTGCCGTACTGGATAAAGAAGACGAGCCGGAATTTGAATTACCGGAATTTGAATTACCGAAAGCTGAATTACCGAAAGAAGGAGAGCCGAAAGAGGATAATGTCGGACGCCGGACGGTTCGTCCCGGAAAACGCTGCTATTGCTCCCTTACCCTGATTCCCGACGAAAAGGAGCCTGTGACTCCCGCCTCCCTGCCTTTTTCCGGTGAGGAAATCATCCTGAACAGAGCAAACACGGAACCGGATAATGTGACCATTACTTCGAAAGAACAGGCTGTGTTGACTTGCGAAAACAAACGCTGGTATATCGAAGATCGCAGCGAATTGAAAACGACATACCTGTATGTATCGGGAAAAACGGAAATCAAACCCGGCGACATTATCGTTTTAGGAGACAGACGCTTCGTGTTTGATTATTGATAAAAGGCCTCTTGTGTGATGAAAGTGAATGAGACATGCCGGAAACGGATAGTTGAGTTTCGAAGGAATTAATTAAACGAATATGGAACGAGCGACAAAGAAATACAATCCTTCCTTTTTCGGCCCGATTGGCGCCGGAATGGGATCGTTGTTTAATGCCTCCGAAAGGAAATACTATATACTGGAACATAAAGTTTCATCAAAATATCACCGGATTGGAGAATTACAGAAAATAATTGTCGACCGGATTGAACTCGGACGCGCTCCAAACTGTCAGGTTCGCTTTGACGAATCTTTTACAACCGTAAGCAGAAAACATGCGGCTATTATCAGGGAAGGCGATATTTATAAATTAATACCGCTGTCGCAAACGAACACGACCTTCCTGAACGGGAAACGGGTGAACAGCGAATGGTATTTGCAGCATGGCGACGAGATTCAACTTTCTGTGAACGGGCCGAAGTTGGGATTTGTCATTCCGAAGGACGAACAAAATTTAGTCTCAAACATTAAATTTACGGAAAGATTGAATTTATTCGGCCGGCAAGCGCTGGAACCTTATAAATGGGGACTTATCAGTCTGGGCATTTTGCTTTTCCTCGTCATTATCGGCTCTTTGGCTTGGAACTACCGGCAATACCGGGAATGGCAGGAAGATGCCGAACTGAAGGCGCAACAGGTAGCTGCCGCTTTCGAGAAAAACGAAGAACTGCAAGGCGCAATAGATTCCATGATTATTGCGGAAAAAAACAAGCCCGAACCGGAAGTCATCGTGCCTCCGGCTCCGATTGAAGATTTGGTTGAAACCTGCAAGGATGACATTTATTATTTATCTATCGGCGAAGTCTATATCACAAACGGCGAACAGAGAAAGCAAATCATGCGAACCGTCCCCGGCGATGCCGGAGAAGCGAGTCCGTACGGGTGGAACGCAACCGGATTTTTGTTGAACGACGGACGGTTTGTTACAGCCCGGCGTTGCATACAGCAATGGCGTTTTTCTTCCGATCCGGATATCCTGAGGCAAGTAGCTTTACCGGACAGCATTCCCGGGTGGAATGTCGTTGCGGTAATCAAAGCTGTTTCGCGCAGTGGAAAACGTTTCACAATAAACAGTACGGATTTCACGTTTAATGATAAAT
This sequence comes from Tannerella sp., assembly GCA_031282485.1. GTDB lineage: Bacteria > Bacteroidota > Bacteroidia > Bacteroidales > Tannerellaceae > Tannerella. Next base: position 5,036 of record JAITDQ010000210.1, read on the forward strand.
ATGATGAAAAACGTCCTTATGGCGTTTCCGAAGGGGAGACGGATATGTATATAAAATCGGCCGTAAGCGCTGATGCCGACAGGCGGATATGTTCCACCGACTGGGCTTATGCATATACATCCCGGAAGGGAAAGCTTGTAATGGACGGACGATTATCGGTCAATCTGCGTTCCGGTACGGAGTTGCATGTGTTGGGATTCTCAATGAATATGGATGTGGGTGATGCCCCGGCTGTTATTAGTCCTGCGTATAGCAGGTTTAATGCAGGAGTTGACGGTCTTGACCGTAATACCGGATGCTTCCTCTACACAAAAGGTTCGGGGAGCCGTAATTCCGGCGCTCCCGTCTTTGTGAGAAAAGAGAATGAACTTGTTGTAGTCGGAATCGTTTCGGGAGGATTTTCCGAAAATGACGAATATAACTGTGGGATTCCCGTGGGAGGTATGAAATGAAATTCGAACGGACGCTTGATTTGATGATGTAAAATGTTAATAATTAAACCCGGAAATAGATAACAAATGAGTAATATTCAGTTTCAACTGACGGCAGGAACAGATGTAGGATTGCAGCGTTCCGGTAACGAAGATAATTTCATCGTTTGCGCTAACCTTTGCGAATCGGAATGGTTTATACCGAACGACGAAGTCAGCCGTATTATATTGGATGAAAAAGGCTGTTTGCTGGTCGTTGCAGACGGTATGGGAGGCATGAATGCCGGAGAAGTAGCGTCGCGTATAGCGATTGATACGGTTCAGAAAGCATTTTCGTCCGATCGCATAACAGCTGATATCACCGGCAGTACCGCTTCGATACAGGAATACATGAAAACGGCGATCGTTTCCGCCGATAATGCCATAAAAGAACATGTGAGCGCAGACCCGGATACGGAGGGAATGGGCACCACGATTATTATGGCATGGATACTTGATAAAAAAGTATATGTTTCCTGGTGTGGCGATAGCCGCGCGTATTCCTTTCATCCCCAAACGGGTTTAATACAATTATCAAAAGATCATTCGTATGTTCAGGAGTTGGTCGATGTAGGCAGGTTAGACAAGGATTTGGCATTTGATCATCCGGATAATAACATCATTACACGAAGCCTGGGCGATCCGCGAAAGATTGCCGAACCCGATTTCGTCGAACATGATCTGTACAACGGCGAAATAATCCTGTTATGCACCGACGGTTTGTCGGGCATGTTAAGAGACCCGGATATAGAAGAAATAATGGTTGATACATCGGACGATATCTATGTATCTAAAAATTCACTGATTAGCTCGGCTCTGGAAAAAGGCGGCTATGACAACGTGACGGTAGCTTTATGCAAAATTGTTTCGGGTGCGAACGGCCTGAACGATGAGACTGATGAAAAAATTACGTTATCAGCCGCTAATGGTATAAAAACAAAAAAGAACCGGTTTATAAAGATTGCCGTTCTTATTTTAATATTATTGATTTGCCTGATCGCTTTAGGCCTGTATTATTTACTGTACATCTATAATCCTGAAATAAGTACGGCGGACGACGTAATAAAACCGGAAATCGTTCAAATAGTGACAAATATTAAAATATAAGTAAATAATTTATTAGTTTATTAATTTAAAAATAAAAGAGTATGGAACGTAAAATTACAGTAGGAAGGGATCCTTCGAGGGATATTCATGTAAGTGAAGCTTATGACGGAGTCAGCAGGCATCATGCAAATATTTATTACAACAATGGCCGGGTAATATTTGAAGATATTAGTACCAACGGCTCTTATGTAAATAATAATTCGGTTCATCGTACAAAAATTGAGGTATTTCCAAACGATGTGATAACGTTAGGCCGGCATTTTGTTTTACCATGGAGTATGATAGATAAGGCCCTTTCCCTGTCGTCGCAAAAGGCGACCGAATTGCAAAGCCCGGCTTATAGCCCGCCCTATGGAAATAATATTCCGCCTCAAGCGCCTCCTCCTCCCGTTCAGCCCGGATATAATTACGGTGCGGGGACGATTGAACGTGAACTTAATTCATGGAACTGGGGCGCATTCTTCTTCGGGTGGCTTTGGGGAATATTTAACGGAGTCTATTGGCCGCTGGTAGTTTTAATACCTTATATAGGTTGGGCTGCAGCGTTAATTATCAATATCGTTCTGGGTATCAAGGGTAATGTATGGGCATGGAAAGGAAAGTACTGGAGAGATTTCGATCATTTCAAAAAAGTACAGAAAGCATGGGCAATGTGGGCGTTGTATATATTTATTGCATCTATCGTCCTCACCATACTTTCGGCGATCTTGTTTTCGTCGATAATAGCGGCTGCTTTATGGAACTGATTTTAAACGATCTCGTTTCCCGATATGATGCCGTTAGTGATTGCATAGAATGTTAACCCCGGAATGGTTTTGATGCCAAGTTTGGAGGTGATGTTCTTGCGGTGTGTGAGTACGGTGTTCAGGCTTATACAAAGGTGATCCGCAACTTCTTTGTTGGTTTCACCTTTTACTATTTGCCGCAGCACTTCAATCTCACGTGAAGAAAGATTTTTTTCCATACCCGCAACAATCGGGGAAAGTATGCGATAACGGATACGGTTATGCTGTTTGATGTCCGTATGCAGCGTGTTTATTGCAACGATGACGGCATAACAGAGATTCTCGTCGTAATCGCCGGACAGATGTTTAATGATTATATGTTTAAGGTCGGTGACGAGGGCTTCGACAGGTTCTTCTTGGTCGGCAGGCATTGTCGGATGATAGGTGAGCGTTTTGTTTTTTGTTTGTTTTTCGCATAATTCGAGAATATGTGGAAACCATTCTTTTTCGTCTGTCTCAATACGTTTTTGCAGACGGTCTTTAAACGTATCGAACAGTTTCCCGATAAGCGCCGGCGATTCGTTTTTAGGGTCGCTTTCGGATATAAACCAGCGCAGGTGACGCTCAATGTTAGGCAACTGCGAATGTAAATAATAATGATTGGTTTTTGTGAGATAATCAACGATTTGCGTAAGGTGAAAACCTTGCAGTTTCTTTTCCGGGAAATAATTTTTATTCAGGAACGTATTGATCATCGTAATGAAAAAGTCAATATTGATGTCGTGTCTGTTGCAGATTTCCATAGCCGTATTGTCGCCAAGTCCGAGGCGTATACCGAACCTGTTAATAACAGGAATGAGTGAAGGGTGTTCTTCTACCACTTCACTCATTCTCATATTAGCATATATTAAAGACAATTTACGCTTCCTCCCATTGTTTACGGATTAGTTCAACGCCGGCTGCCGCCGATGCATTACGATCCTCGGCCTTGCTTCCACATTCGAAACTGATGTATTTATCAAAACCAATGACTTTCAATCCGCGGAACCCGTCTACGTAATTATCCGCATCACCGTCCTCGCCCGGCATGAGGCGTCTTTTACGGCTTGCGATATGTACGTGCTGAATATATTTTCCTCCGGAGATGAACGCTCCCAGGTCGGAAGTTTCTTCCCACGTCATGTGCCAGAAGTCGCCGAGACAGGTCACGCCGGGATTGTTAATGTCGCGACAAATGGACGCAGCATCGGCAACCAAGCGCAGATAAAACGCTTCGCGGCGGTTGAGCGGCTCGAGTATTACCGTTGTACCGTTATCCGTAGCGAACGTTCCGAGTTCGTCAAACCACCGGCACAGGAAATCGCGTGTTTCCTGCGTATGCGGCATCACGGGTTTCTGTGAGTTGAATGCAGGTACGATGATAACGCCCGTCGAGCCTAATGCTCCTGCGGCGGTTATTATCTCGTGCATGGAATCGCGGCACTCGTTTCGTACACTTTCCTCTTCCGCCAGCATGAAACCTTTGAAGCCCGCACAGATAGCGCTGATTTTAATGTCGCGCCCGTTCAGCGCCTGTTTAAGTTCATTTACACGGCCGGACAGTCCGTTCCCGCTGACTTCAAGCCCTTTGACGCCGATCTTTTCCATGAAATCGAGTTTGCCTTTAAGGGACTCTCCTTCAAGCGTCCCTTCCTGGAACGAGATGTTGAGTTTGGCGTTGGGACTGTACGGGAGGCTATTTTTGCAGCACTTATCGGACCCGCAGCTTTCGCTTTTGCCGGAAGACCCTCCCGTGCAGGCGGCTACTGTTGCCAGCGCCGCACTGCCAAGGGATGTCTTTATGAAATTTCTTCTGTCTAAAGCCATGACTTCAACGTGTTTGTTTACTACCCGGCGATACTTGCCCGGCGATATGGATATAATCGGGCAACTTGTATTCTTTACCGGAACCATAACCCTGAACATCCATCTTCTTCACCAGATCGATATCCTTCGGATAAAGATCTAATGTGGAAGCCGTCATCTCCTGCCATGTTATCTTCTGACCGGTATAAGCCGATTCGCGTCCCATAATGGCATACATGTTGGCAACTGCCGTTTCGGAAGCCTGTTCAATGGGTTTTCCCGAACGGATATGGTTAATCCAGTTCACATGTTCCAGCGTATAGGGATCGGATTGTTTGAATTTGGCATTTTGGGCTTCGTAATCGTATTTCCAGATTACGTTACCTTTCAAGTCTTTGATAACATGTCCGGATGAATGCCATGAGCCTTTCGTTCCCTGTATGAACTCGCTTACATTGGAGGGTGTGCCGTGAATCTGGCGGCACATGCTGTGCAAATGGATACCGTTTTCCATTTCGAAGTCTACGCTGAAATTGTCGAACTGATTGCCGGTAACGCGACGCTGGCGAGAGCCGAAACCTACGGCCGAAACCGGTTTAAGTCCCGTAAACCAAGTCCATACGTCCAGATTGTGTACATGTTGTTCAACGATATGATCGCCCGACAGCCAGATCCAGTTTACCCAGTCGCGAATCATCCATTCGCCGTCCGACCATCCGGGTTGACGATCTCTGAACCACAACATACCGCCGTTCCACCAAACCGTACCGCCGGTAATTTCGCCGATAGCGCCGTCCATAATATGTTTGTACGATTCTACATAATCGCGGTTGTGATGGCGTTGCGTACCTGTCACGACGCACAGATTTTTGGCAGCCGCCTGTTTCGAGGTAGCTACAATCAGACGATAGCCTGTCGGATCCACGCAAATCGGTTTTTCGAGGAAGCAATGTTTACCCTTTTCCACTGCATACTGGAAATGAATCGGACGGAACAGCGGCGGAGTAGCTACGAGAACCACATCTACACCACTGTCAATCACACTTTTGTACGCATCTAACCCGGTAAAACGTTTGTCGGCCGGGATGTCGATGTTCTTTTCTTTTTTCAAATTGTTAGCCAGATCATCCACCCGGTCTTTGAACGTATCGCCCAAAGCGGTAATCGTGACTCCGTTTGCTGCGTTCAGGAAGTTAAAAGCTGCGCCCGAGCCGCGCCCGCCGCATCCGATAATGCCTGCTTTCAATTCTTTGCCGTCGGCGGCAAGATCAGGTAATTCGGGGATGTAATATGTTCCCGGTTCTTTGAGAGGCACATTAGCCGGAGCGGCATCTGTTGCCTTGCCGCCGGCGCATGATGTTAATACTGAGGCGCTACCTGTTCCGATTGCACCCAACGTACCGGCTACTGCCGTACTTTTTAAAAATGTCCTTCTACTGATACTGTTTTTTTCCATGACGTTTAATTATTAAAAATGTAATGTGTATTAATGTTATTTTATCAATTTATTATAGACGAATCCGGTTCGCAGACAATACGAAAACCGATCCCCCGTATGTCGGAATACCACCAGATACTTTTCGGTTGTTGCGGATCGGTCTTGAGCCATTCATCATGATACGACTGCGAACGTGCGGCACAACGCAAGTCCGAGGCGTCGGAATTATATAATCCTCCGCGTACAACCCACTCTTCCCCTTCGGTGACGATCGGGTCGGTCACGTTTACGTCCGTTTTGCCGTATGCATCTGCGGCATATTTATCTGCGCAGTATTCCATCACGTTACCGAGCATATTTTTAAGTCCGAACGGGTTGGGTTTGACCTTGTCAGGCTCCTGCGAACGATTGTTACTGTTTTTCATATATATGATATAATCGCTTATGACATCTGTCTTTGCGTCGGTAAACTTACGCATAAATCCCTTGTCGGAATAGTCTTTCGGTTTTCCTTCGAAGAAATAAGGCGTTTCCGTTCCTCCGCGTGCGGCGTATTCCCATTCCGCTTCGGTCGGCAGACGGTATTTCTTGCCGGTCTTGAGCGACAGCCATTGACAGAAAGTTTCCGCCGCATAGTGTGTCATTGTGATAGCCGGACGCAAGCCGCTGCCCCAGCCCTGGTCGGGAAATCCGAACGGAGGAGTAGGCCCTGTTATGGCGTCGACATCCGGACGGCTGTTATTGGCATATACCGTTTCGGGAGGCGTACGTCCTTCACTCATCGTATTTGCATAGAATGCCGAGTATTGATCCCACGTAACTTCTACTTCCGCCATGAAAAACGGACTTATGGTTACGTTACGCACAGGCCATTCGTCGTCCTTGTGGAATGTTTCCTTTTTATCACTTCCCATCTTGAACGAACCGCCGGGAATGGCTATCATATTGAACGATACGGTTGTACCGGGTATTTGTTCGGTATAGTTTGTAAAAGAAGTAACAACCGTTGCCGATTCAAATGCCGGCCCGGTTTCCGTCTGGGTTCCGGCTCCCGGTATTCCGGTCAACTTTCCGTGTATGTAATTGGGGTTATGATGTCCTGCGTTCAGGTGACAACTTATACATTGTAAATCCAGTTTTTTCTCGTTTTCCTCGTAATACAGGTGAGCGGTTATGCCGTCATCTGTTATACCGGCCGGAAAAAGATTCGTATGACATTCTTTACATGATTCGTTAGGTATATACCTGACCGCATGTTCCAGTTCCGATTTCGTATCCCAGTTGAAATCGGCGCTGTCTTTAGTCACGTACCCCCATACATCCTTGACGCCTAACCTGACTTTTGCGGAATAGTGGTTCCACGTCTGATGTTTAGGCGGCAGGTGACAGTCAACACAGTGCGTGGTAACGCCGCTTCTGTTGTTTACATGTACCGACTGTTTCCAGCTATCCATTACATGCGGATGAACATGGCAAATCATACATGATTCGTCACTCGAATAATACACGGAAACCTGATAGGCCGAAACAAACAGGGCGAAACCTAAAATTATTCCGGCAATAAAAATCCATTTTTTAGTTCCTTTTTTCTTATCCTTGTTTCTTCTTATTTTACCCATTCTACCCATTTTTTGTCATTATCATAGCCGGATGCAATCATCGTTTCGATAAATTGCAATCCTCGCACACCGTCGTAAACAGTCGGGAAATCAAGACATTCTCCCGAAGGCGTTTCACCTGCAGCACGCGCTTTAACCGTTAGCGCGAAATTCTTGTATATATTGGCAAATGCTTCTATAAATCCTTCGGGATGTCCTCCCGGGATGCGTATGTTCCATTTTGCAAGGTCGCTCAGGTAATCGTATCCGCTACCGATCCGGACTTTTTCTTCCGGTTTGTTCGGCCATTTGGCATATAGCGTGTTCGGTTCCATTTGACGCCATTCGAGTCCGCCTTTATCTCCGTAGACGCGTATACCGAGGTTATTTTCTTCTCCTGTAGCTATTTGTGTAGCTTGCAGTACGCCGGTGACTCCGTTTTCGAAATGCAGGAAAGCGGCCGCATCGTCGTCGATCGGTCTTCCGGGAGCAAACGCTTTCAGTTCCGCACATAACTCTTTAACTTTCAGTCCGGTTACATATTCGCTTAAATGCCATGCATGCGTACCGATATCGCCTACGCATCCGCCTTTGCCCGAAAGTTTGGGATCGGTGCGCCATCCGGCATTATTGCCGCCCAGCAACTCAATGCGTTGCGACAACCACCCCTGCTCATATTCCACATATACGCGACGAATGGTACCCAAATCGCCCCGCGCTATCCGTGCCTTTGCTTCCTTAATGGCCGGATAACCTGTGTAAACATGCGTCAACGCGAGTGTCCGTCCGCTTTTCTCTACTTTTTCCTGCAACAGTTTAGCTTCTTCGAGCGAGAAGGTCATCGGTTTATCAATAACTACGTCGTAGCCGTGATCCAAGGCCAGAGCTGCAGGTTCATAATGCAGGTGATTAGGCGTCACCACGGTGACGAATTGCATGCGTTCATCCTCCGGCAACAGAGCCTCTTTCTCAAACATCTCGTGATAAGTTTCATAAATACGATTATCCGGCACGTTATAATGACGTCCCGATTTCAATGATATTTCCGGATTAACACTAAAACATCCGCAGACTAATTCTATTTTGCCCTCCATAAGAGCAGCGCGTATATGGACTGATCCGATGAAGCCGTCCAACCCTCCACCGACAATACCCATGCGTAACTTTTTGTTCTCCATGTCTTTGTAAAATTAATTGTTTATAGGATTCTATTTCAGGGCATAAAAGTAGCAGTTTATTTTCAATTAGCAAAAAAAAAAAGAAAAAACTTATCTTTTTAAGTTATATAAACTTAGTTTTGTATTTTGATACTTTATGAAATTGCGCAACAACCTGTTGTCTAAATGGACGTTCGGGCTGAACTGTTAATTTTTTATCTCCCGGTTTAAAAACCTGCATATGCAGGTATGAAAATGAGTGAAAAATACGATACTTTTGCAGCATGAACTTATCCGGATCCTGATTTCAGTACGATAATATAAGAATCACCGTTCGGATAACAGGCAAAAAATTACATTATAATAATTTTAATATCAATGGAAAAGAAAGATTTATGTTTATCTCTCCTCCGTAAAAGCCTGTTCCTGTCGATTTTTTGTTGCGGAACGGTATTTGCACAGGTTTCCCGTCCGGACAGTCTGCTGCAACTGTTGCCCGAGGCAAAAGCCGATACAAATGCCGTACTCCTTTATATAGATTTGGGCGAACAGTACCGGAAAGCCGGGGATTTACAGTCCTCCGCCACATACCACCTGAAAGCGCAGGCGCTAAGTCGCGAGTTGAATTACCTGCATGGCTTGTACTATTCTTCCGATTACTATTCATCTGTATTGAGAAGTCAGAGTTTGTATGATTCGGCCATTGCCGTAAACAAAGAGATGATGGATATAGCCGTCAAACATTCCGACACCTACCAAGCGGCTATTGAGAAGTGGAATATCGGAGCAGGATATGTCAGGAAAGGCTTTAACGAAACGGCGCTGGCTTACTATACAGACGCTCTTCGTTATTTCGAGCAGCACAACCATCCGGACGATCTGGGAGGATTATACAGAACGATACATGATGCTTATGCCCGGATGGACAGGCATAAAGACGCTGTCCCGTATGGAGAGAAAGCCCTCACATTCATAAGCGATACGCTCGGAACTTCGTATGGGAATGCCTTGCTGAACCTGTCGGTAAGTTATTACGATCTTCATCCGCCGCAGTATGAAAA
>JAITDQ010000109.1 GCA_031282485.1 Tannerella sp.
GTTGCATATTTTGCAAATTCCAGATCAATTGCAGCTTCTTTCGCAATGGAACGGTCTTTGGCAATAGCTGCTTTCAGATTGCTGATTACTCCGTTTGAATCGTTCGTGCGTGCAGCAACGATTGCTTTCAGATAATCCGTTATGGCGTCGACATTCTTAACTCCATTTAATGTCTGAGCGGCAGTACTGTAATCTTTCGTCAGAATCTGCGCGAGAGCAGCATTATTGCTTTTTGTCTTGCCAAACGAGCTGACAGCTTTTGCATAGTCGCCCTGTTTGATGTAAAGCAGACCCAGCGCTTCGCCCAGTTCAGGTACATCCGATGCATTGCCTAACAACTGCTGTGCTTTGCTCTTGTCGCCCTTGAGTAGCGCAAGAAGACCCAGGTTAACATTCGCTTCGTTACTGTTTTTAATAGAATTGGCTTTGTTAAACTGTTGTTCGGCTTTGTCGAAATCGCCTGCACGGAAACGTTGCACTCCGATGTTGTTCCATGCACGATAGTCATTCGGATAGATATTGCTTGCTTTCGTATAGATGGCTTCCTTTTCGGCGTCGTTACCTGTCAGCGTGGCAGCATACAGTAACTCTTCAACCGTAAGACTTCCCGCATTGCTTTTTGCCAGAGAGGCAATTTCGTCATCCGATTTTCCGATGATTTCAATATTGGCAGTCAAACGTGAACGGCGCAATTGCGGAAGAATCTCATCCGCCAGTGATTTAAACACGGTCGAGATGTTTTTAATTTCGCGTTCCCTCTGTTCCGGGTCATTATACATGGACAATACGCGGAGAACCAAATCTTTATCCTGAAGACTTGATTTTGAAACAAGGTCGCGGAAGCCGTCCCAGTCCTGAGCCGTGTAACGGGCGTCGACAGGAACTTCAATCTTGCGTTTTTTAAGTTCCTTGTTCAGGAATTTCGTCGTATTGCCTTCACGCCGTTCGGCCAGTGCGTCATTCAGTTTCACGCCGCCGTCGGGAGATGCATAAGCCGAAATCTCAACCGAAACGTTCTGATTCGGAGCTTGATTGGCATTCTCAACAAGATTCTGCCAGTCTTTAATCTCGGCCTTGTTAAGTTCCTTTGACCGCAGTTCCGCCTGTTGTATCAAAAACATGATGTTCGCGTCGTACGCTTCCTTTATGATGCGTTGGAACTTGTCGGGTCCTATCGCAGGATTTGCCGTCGCAGCATCGGCCAGGGCGGAAGTTGCAATCACACCTTCGGCGATTTTGACGTCCGGCAGTTTCACAACTTTGTTTTTGATTTTGGCATCGAACGTAAGGTACAATTCCGACTTTTTCATGGCCGGCTTGTATTCGAATGTCGAACGCATCGTCGCATTACCGCCGGATGCATAAGATACAACCTGGTTATTAGCTTTCACTTTTTCACCCTGGAATGTATAAGACGTTCCCCAGGTTTCACCCGTAGCATAACGCAACACCGGAGTAACGGTAACTACGGCTTTTTTGTTAAACCATTTCGCAGGAAACGTAGCACTTATAGTGACGGGTATTTCACCACCTGTCACTTCAAGAGGCTGAGGTTCAGCCTTAATGTATTGCTCCGACAACGGAGTCAGTTTTCCCGAACATGCCGAGAATGTCACAATTGCTGCCAACACAAGGAATGGCATAAAGATTTTTTTGTTCATAACAGCTAACTTTAAATTTTTTATAATTACTATCTCACTTTATTTTTTATATAATTACTATCTCAACTTTTTTTTGATGCAACCGAATAAATACAAGCGCGTGCAAAGTTAAAAAAAAAACTTTTATAAATAGCTATAATAACAGGAAAAACTCAAAAAAAAATTGTACTTTTGCATTTTTACAATAAAAAAATTATGAATTATCTAATAAAAGCCCCGGAAACATTGAACGATGAGATAGCTTTACCGGCATCTAAAAGTATCAGTAACAGGGTGTTAATATTAAACTCTTTATGCAGTCATCCGAAAAAAATACAAAACATATCGGTATGCGATGATACCGGTGTAATGATAAAAGCGCTTCATGACGATACCGGCGCGATCGACATCGGGGCGGCCGGAACGGCTATGCGCTTTCTTACAGCCTGTTTCTCCGTGAAAAACGGGACACGGACAATCACCGGAACGGAAAGAATGAAAAACCGCCCCATAAAACTCTTAGTCGATGCATTAAGGCTGTCGGGCGCAGAGATTGAATACATGGAAAAGGAAAGTTTTCCGCCGTTGCAGATTAAAGGACGGACGCTCGCCGGAGGGCATATCTGTTTGGACGGGGGCGTCAGTTCCCAGTACATTTCGGCCTTGCTCATGATTGCGCCGCTTATGACCGACGGACTGAGCCTGCACCTGACGGGTAACGTCGTTTCCGCACCTTACATAAAGCTGACCACAGGGCTTATGCGGATGTTCGGCGTTGTTGTTTATGAAGAAGGACAAACCTTCACCGTTCCGCCGCAGCAATACTCTGCCGTGGAAAATTTTACGGTAGAGCCGGACTGGAGCGCCGCCTCATACTGGTACGAGATGATTGCATTATGCAAAAATAAAGACGCCCGCATTTCTTTACCGGGATTACTGCCCGGCAGTTTACAGGGGGATGCTTCCATTGCCGCACTGTTTGACGGAATCGGCGTAAAGACAACATTTACATCATCGGGCGTTACGCTTACAAAAAAAGAAAAGGAAACGAACGCCTTATTGACATTCGATTTCGTTTCCATGCCCGACATGGCGCAAACAGCGGTTGTCACCTGTGCGATGCTGGGCATACCCTTCCGGTTCAACGGCCTGCAAAGCCTTAAAATAAAGGAAACAGACCGGCTGGAAGCCCTCAAAACCGAATTGGCCGAATTCGGCTGTCCGCTCACCGTATATGACGGAAACACCCTTGAATGGAACGGCCAAAAAAGCCGTTCCGCACAAACGCCGGTTGTTGCAACTTACGAAGATCACCGCATGGCCATGGCTTTTGCCCCCGTCGCTCTATGCCGGCAGGATGGCGTGTATATTTCCGACCCGGAAGTCGTATCGAAAAGTTATCCTTCTTATTGGGACGATCTTCGGAAAACCGGATTTTTAATAACAAATGATTAAAGTTATGTGGTATCTGGTTTCGGGAATTATCATTTTGGGAATTATAACGGCAATAATCGGTCTCTTTGACAACCGCAAACGGCGATTATCCGCCGGGGATGAACCGGAAGCAACCGGTCGGGCGGTTGTTCCTGCGGAATGTTGCGGCCAACATGAAGTGTGCGAACGCGACAGCCTGCTCGCGGCGGCAGGTAAAAATATCGAATATTACGAGGATGAAGAACTGGACGCTTACCGCGGAACGGCGCCTGACGGGTATAATGAAAAGGAAATCGAAGAATTTCGTGACACGCTTTATACCTTGCGCGAAACGGAAGTTGCCGGTTGGCTGCACAGCCTGCAGCTTCGCGGCATCAACCTGCCGGAACAGCTGAAGGATGAGGCGTTGCTGATCATGGAAGAACGGCGTAACGTTTTATGAAGAATATAAATTAACCCCATGCGGCCGGGTTTGATCCGCCAACATTACATTAATAATATGGACATTTTACAGTACACATTTTTTCAAAACGCCATTTGGGCAAGTCTGCTTACGGCTGTCGCATGCGGTATTGTGGGGACTTATGTCGTTTCCCGCCGTATCGTATTCATCAGCGGAGGCATCACGCATGCTTCTTTCGGCGGACTGGGAATCGGTTTTTACACGGGAATGAATCCGCTGTTATCCGCGCTGATTTTTGCAGTTCTGTCGGCTTTCGGCGTGGAATATTTCAGCCACTCGGGTGGTTATAAGCGAATACGCGAAGACTCCGTAATCGCCTCCGTATGGTCGCTCGGCATGGCAACGGGTGTGATTTTCATCTTCCTCACTCCCGGATACACCCCGAACCTCTCCGCCTATCTCTTCGGAAACATCCTGACCGTATCCAAAACAGACATATTATGGATGACTGTCCTGACCGTCATTCTGATATCGGTCTACCTGTCGGGGCGGAGAACCGTCATGTATACGGCATTCGACCGCGACTTTGCCTTTACACAAGGTTTGCCCGTACATCTTATAGAATACGGTATGATGTTTTTTATATCGGCGACGATCGTCCTGTCCATTCGCTTGGTCGGCATTATGTTGCTCATGAGTATCCTGACCATACCCCAGATGACGGCAAACATATTCACTTCAAATTATCATAAAATCACTCTGGCAAGCTGCCTGTTAGGTTTTTTCGGGTGCGTATCCGGCCTGTATCTGTCTTATTACTTCAATATCCCGTCCGGAGCGTTTATCATTTTGATTCTTATCGTTATATTCCTGACTGCAAAAGCGATACACGTATTATTTATTCAAAAAAGGGAATACTCAGCCGCATCAAAAAATTGATTTACAGTCTGAATTTATACCGCAAAGCAATAATTCGCCGTTTTTTCAGTTATTTTATAGTTAGAGCAATTTTTTATTATGTTTTTTGAGGGTCTGCATCGAAAACTTTTTGGGAACTGTTATATGGAAGCGAAGATTAAAAAAAGGCTTTATATATTTGCAGCATCGGTAGCCGTTATCGTTGCGCTCGGGTCGTGCGGAGCGCGGAAAAATACGGCTTCGAGCCGTTTTTACCATTCCCTCAACTCGCGCTACAACATTTATTTCAACGGGAAAACGTCGTTCGACGAGGCTTTTAAGGCAATGAACGAAGGGTATAAGGAGAATTATACCGAGCAGATACACATGTTCCCCGTAAGCGGGATATACAGGGAAGAAAAAAGCGTTGACGGCGGACCGTTCGACCGCGCTATCGAAAAAGGAAACAAAGCCATAAAACTACATTCCATAAAAGAAAAACCTCCCCGCAAAGCGGGCTGGCAGAACGATCCGAAACAGGTGAAACTGCAGGCGCAGGAGGAATTTAACCCGTTCATGAAACAGTGCTGGCTGCTGATCGCCGAAGGACAGTTTTACAACGGCGACTTCCTCACCTCGGCCGTAACTTTTTCGTACATCGCGCGACATTTCGCGACAGACCCCGAATTTGTGGCCGAAGCCCTCGTATGGCAAGCGCGCTGTTATACCGAAATGGACTGGTTTTACGAAACAAATAATGCGTTGAAAAAACTCGGCGAAAGCGGTATCCCGCCCAAACTGCAAAAAAAATACGACCGGATGTACGCCGATTACCTTATCCGGAGCGAACAGCTCGAACAGGCGATACCCTATCTGCAAAATGCCGTCAAATCGGAGAAAAACAAACGCCAGCGCTCACGTATGCATTACCTGCTGGGGCAAATATACATGAGTACCGGACAGAACGAACAGGCTTACCGGACGTTCGGCAAAGTGGCGTCGTCGAACCCTCCCTACGAAATAGAATTTGCCTCGCGCATACGGCAAACGGAGGTCTTTACGGGGGATAATTACGGCAAGGTGCTCAAGATGCTGAAACGCATGGCCAAAAGCGACAAAAACAAAGATTTCCTCGATCAGGTATACTATGCCATGGGAAACGTCTACATGACGCAGCCGGATACCGCAAAAGCTATCGAATGTTATGCCGAAGGCATCGAAAAAAGCACCCTGAACGGCATGGACAAGGCTATCTGCCAAATCCGGCTGGGCGATATTTACTTCACGCAGAAAGAATACCTCAAGGCGCAACCCTGTTTCAGCGGCGCACTCGCAGGAATACAGACGGAATATAAGGATTATGACCGCGTAGCGCGCCTGTCGGAAACGCTCGACGAACTTGTTATACATTACGAAGCCGTACACCTGCAGGACAGCTTGCAGGCGCTTGCCCGGATGCCCGAAAGCGAACGCCTTGCCGTCATTGACAAAATCATCGAACAGGTAATCGAAGAGGAAAAAAGAGCCGAAGAAGAAGCCCAAAAGGAAGAATATCTTGCAAGTCAGGAAGCGTTAGGTTCAAACCTCCCGTCCCGGAATAATATCGCCATGCCGCAAACCCCCGCAGCAGGAGCGGCGGGCGACAACTCTTTCTACTTCTATAATCAGCAAGTCGTAGCGCAGGGAAAAACACAATTCCAGAACAAATGGGGCAAAAGAACGCTCGAAGATAACTGGCGCAGGCGAAACAAAAAAATGGCGCTGCTGCCAACCGACGACGAACAGTCGGCCGCTCAGGCAAACGCGCCGGGCGAAATGGCCGAAGATATGAATTTGCCGCCGGATTCGCTGTCGTCGATATCGGATTCGCTCGCATCAGACCCGAAGTCGCGCGAATATTACCTGCAACAGATTCCGTTTGGCGAAGAAGACATGGAGGCGTCGAATGTCATCGTGGCAAACGGGCTTTTCAACATGGGAATGATTTATAAGGATAAACTCGAAAACGTGGACTTGTCCGTCGGGACGTTCGAAGAACTCGATCGCCGTTTCCCGGATAATGAGTACAAACTTGATTATTACTACCAGATATACCTCATGGCGCTACGCTATAAAGACGCCGCGCTGGCCGAAAAATATAAAAACAGGATGCTCGCCGAATTTCCCGATAATGATTATACGATAGCTATCTCCGATCCCGACTATGAATATAACATGCGGATGATGGGCAGTGTGCAGGATTCCATTTATGAAGCGACATACGAACGCTATCTTGCGGGAGACACCACCGCCGTGCGCAGCAACTACCGGGAAGTCAGCGCCCGGTATCCGCTGGCTAAACTGATGCCTAAATTCATGTTCCTGAACGCGCTTACTTACGTTCAGGCCGGCGATCCCGAAGGATTTAAGGAAGAACTGACCCGCCTGACGGAAAAATATCCCGAAGCCGATGTTACGGAACTGGCCAACGAGATGCTGAAAGGTCTCCTTCGCGGACGTCAACTGATGCAGGGCAATTTCTCCTCCATGACGTGGAATCTGCGTTTCGGTTTAGGTGAAGACGGCCTGCTGTCGGCGGCAGATTCCGCACGCACCTTCTCCTCCGAACAGGAAACGCCGCACCGTCTGCTGCTCATCTATACCACCGGAAGTATAGACCGCAACCAGCTGCTCTATACAATCGCATTATACAATTTTACCAATTTCCGCGTAAAAGGATTCGACATCAGCTTCGAGGAAGTCGGCTCGTTAACAATATTTACCGTCAGCGGATTCAACAACCTCGGCGAGATAATCGAATACTACCGCCTGATATACGGCGAAAACGGATATGCGTCCGCCTTCGACGGCATCGCCGCGTTCTTCCCCATTTCCGACGAGAATTACGCGACACTGATGCACGGGAAAACACTGGAAGAATATATGACGTTCTTCATTGAAAATTACGGCGCGGCAGCCCCCGAATTGGTTA
>JAITDQ010000249.1 GCA_031282485.1 Tannerella sp.
AAATATAAACATGTAACTAACAGGCATTTGGAAATAGAAATAAAATTTTCTTCGTCACTTTTGGGTTTTTAGATTGAAAAAGGCGTATATTTGCAAACCAGACTTAGCAAAACAATAACAATTACAAAAATTTACTATGGAAAAAAAGAGAGTTTACACATTTGGAAACGGAGAAGCCGAAGGCAAAGCGGATATGAGAAACCTGCTTGGCGGAAAAGGTGCGAATTTAGCGGAAATGAATCTTATAGGAGTGCCTGTGCCTCCGGGCTTTACAATCACAACGGATGTGTGTAATGAGTATTATGAAAAGGGAAAAGATGCTGTAATCAGCCTTTTGAAAGACGATGTGAAAAACGCATTGTCAAACGTGGAGAAACTAATGAACTCCAAATTCGGCGACATAAATAATCCCCTGCTTGTTTCCGTTCGTTCCGGCGCCCGCGCTTCCATGCCGGGCATGATGGATACAATCCTGAACCTCGGACTGAATGATAAAGTTGTGGAAGGACTTGTTAACAAAACGGGCAATCCCCGTTTTGTGTGGGATTCGTATCGTCGGTTTGTACAAATGTATGGCGATGTTGTACTTGGGATGAAACCATTTGAAAAAAATGAAGAAGACCCGTTTGAAGTAATTATTGATGACGTGAAGGAACGTAAAGGCGTTAAGCTTGATACCGAACTTGATGTTGAAGACCTTAAAACGCTGGTAACACGCTTTAAGGACGCCGTGAAAAATCAGACCGGCAAAGATTTCCCGGATGATGCCTACGAACAGTTATGGGGTGCAATATGCGCCGTGTTTGACAGTTGGATGAACAACCGTGCGATACTTTATCGCAAAATGGAAGGTATACCTGCCGAATGGGGTACGGCTGTGAACGTTCAGGCGATGGTGTTCGGCAATATGGGCGACACTTCCGCGACAGGTGTCGCTTTCAGCCGCGATGCCGCTACGGGCGAAGACCAGTTTGTAGGAGAATATCTCATCAACGCACAGGGCGAAGACGTTGTTGCCGGTATACGTACTCCGCAACAAATCACCAAAATCGGTTCCGAACGTTGGGCGAAACTGGCCGGCGTACCGGAAGAAGAACGCCGTACAAAATATCCTTCCATGGAAGAATCCATGCCCGAAATATACAAACAGTTGTATGATTTGCAGGACAAACTTGAAAATCATTATAAAGATATGCAGGACATGGAGTTTACCGTACAGGAAGGCAAGTTGTGGTTCCTCCAGACACGAAGCGGCAAACGTACCGGCGCCGCCATGGTGAAGATCGCCATGGATCTCCTGCGTCAGGGAATGGTGGATGAAAAAACGGCTATCAAACGCGTTGAACCGAATAAATTAGACGAACTCCTTCATCCGATATTTGATAAGGCGGCGCTTAAAGAAGCGAAGGTGTTGACGAAAGGCTTGGCCGCATCGCCCGGCGCTGCTTGCGGTAAAATTGTTTTTAATGCGGATGATGCCGCCGTATGGGCGTCCAAAGGGGAACGTGTGATTATGGTACGTGTGGAAACGTCGCCCGAAGACCTTGCCGGTATGGCCGCCGCCCAGGGAATCCTGACCGCACGCGGAGGCATGACCTCACACGCCGCCGTCGTTGCACGCGGTATGGGTAAATGCTGCGTATCGGGAGCCGGTGAACTTGTGATTGATTATGCGGCAAAGCGTCTTAAAGTAGGCAGTATCACACTCGAGGAAGGGGATTTTATTTCGCTTAACGGCTCTACCGGCGACGTCTATCTCGGCGCCGTGGCAACGAAAGAAGCCGAACCGGATTCGGATTTCGCGGCCTTGATGAACCTCTGCGATAAGTATACGAAATTAGTTGTACGTACGAATGCGGATACGCCATACGATGCGAAGATTGCACGCGATTTCGGTGCGGTAGGCATCGGACTTTGCCGTACGGAACACATGTTTTTTGAAGGCGAAAAGATACGCGCCATGCGTGAGATGATCCTGGCTGAAACGGTAGAAGAACGCCGCCGCGCGCTGGCGAAAATATTGCCCTACCAGCAGGAAGATTTCAGGGGAATATTCAGAGCCATGGCCGGATGTCCCGTGACCGTCCGTTTGCTGGATCCTCCGCTCCACGAATTTGTTCCCCATTATGAAAAAGAACAGCGCGAGCTTGCCGAAATAATGGGTGTTACGTATGAATATATACGCATAAGGGTCGAATCCCTGCACGAAGCGAATCCCATGCTCGGACATCGCGGATGCCGCCTCGGAAATACCTATCCCGAAATCACGGAAATGCAGACACGCGCCATCCTCGGCGCAGCACTCGACCTTAAAGCGGAAGGCGTTGAAACGCATCCGGAAATAATGGTGCCCCTGACCGGAATACTGCACGAATTTGTCGCCCAGGAAAAAGTAATACGCAAGACGGCCGCGGAATTGTTCGAAGAACGCAATGACAGCATTGAGTTCAAGGTCGGCACAATGATAGAAATCCCCCGCGCCGCCCTTACGGCTGACCGTATAGCCAGCAAGGCGGAATTTTTCTCTTTCGGGACAAACGACCTGACACAGATGACGTTCGGTTACAGCCGCGACGATATAGCCTCGTTCCTCCCCGCATATTTGGATATGAAAATATTGCCGAACGACCCGTTCCAAGTGCTCGACCAGAATGGCGTAGGGCAGTTGGTTCGTATGGCAACGGAAAAAGGCCGTTCTATCCGTCCGGATTTGAAATGCGGTATATGCGGCGAACATGGCGGCGAACCTTCATCGGTTAAGTTCTGTCACAAGGTAGGGCTTAATTACGTAAGCTGCTCGCCGTATCGCGTACCTATCGCACGCCTTGCGGCAGCACAGGCTGCGATTGAAGAATAACCGACGGTTAGCACAAATGACATTTTTTTTTTGAATTTTTTTTATCTCGGAGACTGCCCTGAAAAAGCCGTCTCCGATTTTTTTGCATCAGGGTTCTCCGGCGCTCTGTGAGGAAGGGAATCCCGTCGTTTTTTTGCCATGGATACAGGTGGATGGGAAGATGTCCGTTTGTGTACAATATCGATATTATGTTTGCAAATATCGATATTCGGAAGGTTAGGTGTTGTTTTTAGAAAAAAACGTAATATATTTGCAGCACAACTTTAAAAAAATACTCTCATGATTGTTATTGAAATAAAATATTCGTCCCGTTTTGAATTAATTAACGTATTCGCGTTGGTCAATTCCGAATTTTCATTAGAGAGAGAGAGAGAGAGAGAGAGAGAGAGAGAGAGAGAGATGCAGGCGTATATACTTTATATTAAAGTACGTACACGCGCGCAATTTACTAAAAAAAAATCTTTCAAACAACAATACCGGATATCATTTTTTCGAAGGAATCACTTCGGAATTTTTTCATACAATACACATTTTGCACAAAATGGCTTTGTGCATGAATCCTGTGGGCGTTCCTGCAGGAAAACCTTCAACATGTATTTATGCTATGCGAACCGACCGGTATCTGCGATGTGCCGGTCAGCAAGCCGGCATGAGCGAAAGGTTAACCGGGAACCCAATAACATAATAACATAATAACATAATAACAAATACATCACATTAAAACAGAATGCCTATGGAAAAAACAGAATGAATGAACGACAAAGAGACCGGAAAACACCGGTACAGTCTTCCGGCCTCGTCAACTTAAACTTAAAAAATGAAAAAGTACCTTATTAATAACAACTTTACATCATATAATAATTAAATAGTATGAGAACCAAATTGATTAAAGGCATGAAAAATGCTAAACTTGAAAAACTTGTAAATATCATGATGCTGTCCGCTTTTCTCCTGTTGACGGGGGCAGGGATGGCAAGCGCCCGCAGCGGCGATTCTTCGGAAACGCTCAAGACGGCGCAGAGTAAAACCCGAATCACGGGTACGGTCGTCGACACGAACGGCGAACCGATCATCGGGGCGAACGTAGTGGAAAAAGGCAACGCAACCAATGGAATCACTACCGATGCAGACGGGAATTTCAGCCTGAACGTATCGCAGGAGGCAATGCTGGTCGTTTCCTATATCGGGTATGTGACGCAGGAAATCACCGTAGGGAACAGGACACAGTTGCAAATCATCCTGCAGGAAGATTTGCAGACGCTGGAGGAAGTGGTCGTTGTCGGTTACGGCACACAGAAGAAGGTAAACCTGTCGGGTGCGGTATCGACAGTCTCGGCGAAGGCGCTCGAAAACCGTCTGACGCCGAATGTGAACCTTGCCTTGCAGGGCGCCGCGCCTAACCTTAACATTTCGATGACGAGCGGGAGGGCGAATTATGCACCGGAGATTAACATCCGCGGCTACACGTCAATCAATGGCGGCAGTGCGTTTGTCATAGTCGACAACGTGCCGGTGTCGGCTTCGGAACTTTCGCGCATCAACCCTGCCGATATTGAAAGCGTTTCGGTGTTGAAGGATGCTTCGGCTTCGGCCATTTACGGCGCACGTGCGGCTTTCGGCGTAGTGCTGATTACAACTAAAAGGGCGAAAAACAACAAACTGGAAATTAATGCCGATTTGGCATACGGCGTCAGGCAAATGTATAATATGCCCGACATTGTTACCGATGTGGTGGGTTTTATGGACTTGACGAGAATGTCCTGTTATCCCTATTACCT
>JAITDQ010000121.1 GCA_031282485.1 Tannerella sp.
TACGGTTCAATGCGCTTCGAGCCAGTTCCGCCCTTCGCCGCAATCTGCGATCAGGGGTACCAGCAGGGTGATGGCGCCTTCCATTTCTTCAAGTACTATTTTACGGACTTTTTCGAGTTCTTCCTTATATGCATTGAAATTCAGTTCGTCGTGTACCTGGAGGAGCATCCGGCTTTTCAGGTTTTCCTGTTCAAAGCGTCTGTAGATATTCACCATTGCTACTTTTATGATGTCGGCGGCGCTGCCCTGAATCGGGGCGTTAATCGCATTTCGCTCGGCATAGCCCCGCACTATCGCATTGTTTGAATGTATGTCGGGCAGGTAGCGGCGACGGTTATACAGCGTTTCGACATATCCTTTCTCGCGTGCGCGGCAGATGCTTTCTTCCATAAACTCCTGTATGCGCGGATAGGTCTTGAAATATCCTTCGATGAGTTCTTTTGCTTCAGACCTTGGTATCGTCAGGCGCTCGGCCAGACCGAAGACCGAAATGCCGTAAATGATACCGAAATTGGCCATTTTTGCTTTCCGGCGCATATCCTGTGTCACATTTTCGTCGGAAACGCCGTAAATTTTGGCCGCAGTAGCCGCGTGTATGTCGGCGCCGTTGATGAATGCGTCTATCATATTCCGGTCCCGGCTTATATGCGCCATTACGCGAAGCTCTATCTGGGAATAGTCGGCCGAGAAAAATACGCAGTCGTCATTATCGGCAATGAACGCCCGCCGTATTTCGCGCCCCATATCGCCGCGAACGGGTATGTTCTGGAGGTTGGGATTGGTTGAACTTAAACGTCCCGTCGAAGTCACCGTCTGGTTGAAGGAGGTGTGTATTTTGCCCGTTTCGGGATTTATCAGGTTCGGCAAATTATCACTGTATGTACTCAACAGCTTCTTGATGCCGCGATAGTCAAGCAGTTTCCCGACTATCGGGTGTTTATGGCGCAGTTTTTCCAGCGTTTCTTCGCTTGTGCTGAATCCGCCGGTTTTGGTTTTCTTCACTTTTTCGTCGGTTACTTTCAGGTGTTCAAACAGGGTTATCCCAACCTGTTTTGCGGAATTGATATTAAATTCCACTCCTGCAAGTTCATATATCTCCTGCTCCAGGAGCTGCAATTTCTCCGTAAGCACGACCGAAAACCGGCCGAGGGCTTCGGTATCTAATTTCACCCCGGTATATTCCATTTCCGCAAGCACATAGACTAATGGCATCTCGATGTCATAAAACAACGATTCCACCGCATTTTCCTTTAATTTCGGCTCAAAAAAGTTCTTTAAACGCAACGTCACATCCGCATCTTCCGCGGCATATTCGGCCACTTTTTTGACCGGCACATCGCGCATGTTAAGCTGATTTTTATCCCTCTTGCCAATAAGCGATTCAATGGGAACAGGCTTGTAATTCAGATACGTTTCCGACAGATAATCCATGCCGTGGTGCAGTTCGGGATTGATCAGATAGTGCGCTATCATGGTGTCGAACAGCGGCCCCCGCATACGTATCCCATATTTGCGCAGCACAAGCATGTCGAATTTTATGTTTTGCCCTACCTTTTCGATTTCCCGGTTTTCCAGCAGGCCGGTAAAATGTGAAAGAATCTTTTTCGTATCATCCGTCGATTCGGGCACCGGGACGTACCAGGCTTCAAATTCCCTGACGACAAACGACATGCCGACAAGTTTTGCCGAAACCGGGTCCATGCCGTCGGTCTCCGTATCAAATGCAAAAGATTTCCGGGAGGCCAGAATATGCACCAAATCGGATATTTTATCTTCATTGTCAACTAAGTAATACGTATGAGGGGTTGTACGCAACTCTTTGAGAATCGAATTTTCCGGTGAATTCGTCCCGTCCTCCGGAAATACGTCATTCTCGAAGACGGTTTCATCGAAAAGAGAAAGCTGCGTGCCGGCCTGCTGTTTTGGGGCGGCCATGTTTTTTTTGTCCGGTGACTGGGGGCTGCTGCCAATGTTCAATTTCTTCAGAAAGGAATTAAACTCCAGTTCCCGGTAAATTTCGGCCAGCCGGTTTTCGTCCGGCGTCTCGCGGACACACGAGGCGGCATCAAAACGTATGGGCACATCGGTTACAATCGTTGCCAGGAATTTTGAGAAACGTATCTTTTCCCCATTCTCCTCAATCTTAGTCTTGATGCTGCCGCTGAGTTTATCCGTGTTGGCAAGCAGGTTCTCGACCGTATCAAATTCGGCAAGCAGTTTTTGCGCCGTTTTCTCTCCCACGCCCGGACATCCGGGGATGTTATCGGAGGAATCGCCCATTAATCCCAGTAAATCCGTCATCCGGCTCACGGACTTCAAACCGTATTTTTCCAGAACGTCCGCAACGCCCAGTGTTTCATAGTCACCCCCGAACTTCGGGCGATACTGGAAAATATGTCCGGAAACCAGCTGTCCGTAATCCTTGTCAGGGGTCATCATGTACACGTCAAAGCCTTCTTTTTCGGCCTGCCCGGCGACGGTGCCGATGACGTCATCCGCCTCATAACGCGGGACTTCCAGTATCGGGATGTTGTATGCTTCAATAATCTCCCGTATCAGCGGCACGGACTTGCGTATGTCTTCCGGCGTCTCTTCGCGCTGGGCTTTATACTCGTCAAAAGCCTCGTGGCGAAACGTCGGCCCGGGAGGGTCAAACCCAACGGCAACGTGCGTAGGATTCACACGACGCATAACGTCTTCGAGCGTATTCACAAACCCGAAAACGGCGGATGTATTCATGCCTTTGGAATTAACACGTGGATTTTTGATAAAAGCATAGTAGGAACGATAAATAAGTGCGTAAGCATCAATCAATAACAGTCTCATTGCGTAGTTTATTAGTTTTTATATCACCGCGTAAAAGTATAAAAATAATCATAATCGCACAACCTTTTATCAAATTGTTTCTAATTTGCACTGCAAAAACACGATTATTCCGGTAATCTCAAGAAAAATAAACGACGAAATACGTGATGCTTATACTTTTTTATTCCTCTTTTTTTTCAGATTACAAATATAGGGGCTATATTTGCACGTAATTTAAGATTAAGATGATAAACAAGTTACAAATATTACAGCCTGTTGCCTCTGAATTTGAACAGTTTAAGGAGGATTTTTCAAAAGTGCTTTACAGTGAAGTTCCCCTTTTACAGTCTGCGATTAAGCGCGTCCTGTGCTCAAACGGGAAACACATACGTCCGATTCTGCTGCTTCTGACGGCCAAAGCCTGCGGCCATCCGACCGAAAAGACGCACGATGCCGCCGTTATCATCGAAATACTCCATACGACAACCCTTATCCACGACGACGTGGTGGATGAAACAAAACAACGCCGCGGAGTGGCCTCTCTCAATGCCATATTCGACAACCGTATTGCCGTCTTAACCGGAGATTATATTCTGGCGGGAACTATTTTACGCGCTGCGGAAACGGAAAACATCACCATGATAAAAATCATCGCAAAAGTGTGCCACGACCTTTCGGAAGGGGAACTCATGCAGCTTGACAATGCGGAAAAACATACGGTGAACGAAGAGGATTATTTTAAAATGATCAATAAAAAAACGGCAACCCTCATTTCCGCATGTTCGGAGATCGGCGCCATCACCGTCAATGCCTCGCCGGAAACGATCGGTCAATGCCGTCTGTTCGGCAAATATTTAGGTTACTGTTTCCAGATAAAAGATGATATTTTCGATTACTATGAAGACCTGAACATCGGCAAACCTACCGGAAATGACATTCGCGAAGGCAAAATCACACTGCCGCTGCTCTATGCGCTGCGAACGGCTCCGCCGGAAGAATCGGCTTATTATATGAAAATTATAACCCAACAGGACTTCACGCCTGAAAACGTAACGGCGCTAATAGATTTTGCAAAGCAGCAGGGCGGCATCGAATACGCAGAAAAACAGCTCAGGGAATACAAACAAAAAGCGATAGAAATAATCAACCGCTTCCCCGAATCGGAAGCCCGCAACAGCCTGCTCCTGTTAGCCGACTATTTCGCCGAACGCATCAATTAG
>JAITDQ010000348.1 GCA_031282485.1 Tannerella sp.
GATACGCAATATCTCCGATTTTCGGGAATAAAAGCTATTTTCTATTCCTAAAAAATACGCTAACCGACAAGTTTCGGGAATAGAATCCGCTTTCTATTCCCGAAAAATATGCATATCCATTGTTTTTCTCTCTTTCATTTTCTGATAATGCCGTTGCGGACAATGAGGCCGGCGGACGGAACTGCTTTTTTGGAAATAAAATATTGCAACACTGTTGCAATATTAGAATATTGTTGTAATTTTGCGGCGTTAAAAAGGAGTTAGTTAAAATGCGTAGAAAATATTTGATGCTTATGTTGTTATTCCCCTGTATACAGTTATCTGCCCAAATTAAAAACGATACGGTTATTTCGCTTGACGAGGTGACGGTGGAAGCTTATAACAAACGGAATGTACAAATGCAATCCTCACAAAATACGGTGCAAATCAGTGCATTGCTTTTGAAAGAGAGTTTTGCCGGCAGTTTGATGCAGAGTCTGGAAAAGATTCCGGGCGTTAAGGCCATGAGTATCGGTTCGGGACAGTCGAAACCGGCAATCCGCGGATTGGGTTTTAACCGCATGCTTGTTGCGGAAAACGGTATTAAGCACGAAGGACAACAGTGGGGGGAAGATCACGGACTGGAAATCGACCAGTTTGCACTTGATAATGTCGAAATCATCAAAGGACCGGGAGCTTTGTTTTATGGTTCCGATGCCATTGCGGGTGTGATAAATCTGAAAAGTTCCTATATCCCGCAGAAATCATTCGAAGGCAAAATTGATCTTTTCGGACGGACAAACAACGAATCCGCCGGCGTTTCGGCTCATGTGGGAGGCAAGAAGAACGGTTTTTGGTACAAGGCGAATTTTACGCTTGTCGATTATGCCGACTACCGGGTTCCTGCCGACAGCATTCAGTATTATTCCTATTATATTAAGTTGAAGGATAGACGGCTGCGAAATACGTCGGGGAAGGAACAGAACGGAGGCGTGCATTTCGGATATATTTCGGAGAAATGGCTGACCACTTTTTATTTGTCGGACGTGTATGCCAAAAGCGGCTTTTTTGCCGATGCACACGGACTGGAAGTCCGCCTGTCCGAAATAAACTACGATGCATCGGCACGCGATATTGACCTGCCTTACCATTCCGTCAATCATTTCAAGGCGACTAACCGGACTAATTATCAGTTTGACAATCTGACGCTATACGGCGATTTTGCATATCAAAACAATTACCGGCAGGAATTTTCCGAGCCGGTCTCGCACGGTTATATGCCCATTCCTCCCGACGCTTTGGAGCGACGTTTTAATAAAGATACGTACACGGCAAATATCGCTTCAAAATTTACGGTTTCCGGTAATCACAACATGCACACAGGCTTTAATTTTGAACGTCAGGATAACCGGCGCGGCGGCTGGGGCTTTATTATCCCCGATTTCAGGGTAAACGCCTCGGGTGCGTTTGTTTATGACAGGTGGCATTTGTCCGACATGCTGATAATCAGCGGAGGCTTTCGCTTCGACCGATTGCAGACGAAAGCCGACGCGTACGAGGATTGGTATCAAACGCCTGATGAGAACGGCAATGCCGTTTACAAAGTGCGTTCGGAGGCATTGCGGCGGACGTTTCATTGCCTGACCTGGTCGGTTGGCATGAATTACAATCCGGGAAACTGGAGTTTCAAGGCAAACGCAGGCAAAAGTTTTCGCGCCCCCATTCCAAAGGAACTTGGGTCGGACGGTGTGAATTACCATATTTTTCGTTACGAAAAAGGCAATCCCGGTTTGTCGCCCGAAGAATCGTATCAGTTAGATGCGGGCGCCGGTTGGCACAACGAAAAACTTGATTTTCAGATCGAACCTTATGTGAATTATTTCCCGAATTTCATCTACCTGAATCCAACGGCGTACTACAATGAAGGGTTACAAATGTATCATTATACGCAGAGCCGGGTTTTTCGCTGGGGACTGGAATTTGCCGTTAATTATAAGATAATAAGACAAGTCGAAATGAATGTGACCGGCGATTATCTCTATGCGCGGCAACTTTCGGGCGATAAAAAGGGCTACACGCTGCCGTTTTCTCCGCCCGCAAGCGCAACCGTTGAGATAAAGTATTCGCCGCAGACCGGATGGGCAGGCCGGGACGGCTATATTTCACTTGCGTTCAAAGCGGTAGCCGCTCAAAACGAAATTGTTCCTCCCGAAAATGCCACACCGGGTTATCACTTGCTTAATGCGGCATGGGGACGGTCGTTTACGGTTGGAACGACGGGCGTAAAAGTCGGTTTTCAGGCGAATAACCTGTTGAACAGGCGGTATTACGATCATACGGGTTTTTACCGCTTGATAGATGTGCCCGAAGCAGGGCGTAATTTTTCAATGATAGCCGGGTTTAATTTTTAACTAATCCGGGTTTAATCTGTGAATAAAAATATAAATATTATGGAAAAGGGAAGGACGATTAATTTAATTAATGGATGGAAAATGAGGAAAATAAGTGTTTTGATGTTTCTTTTGCCGGCGTTTTTTTGGGAAGGGTGTGGCAGTGATGATGATGTTAAAGATATGCAAAAACCTGTGATTGAAATGAGTGGCGACGGATATTTCCCGCAAAACTGCGTTTTTCTGAAACGTGGCGATCGTTTTACTTTCAAGGCAAAATTTTCGGACAATGTGGAATTGGGGAATTATAACATTGAAATTCACCATAATTTCGACCACCATTCACACAGCACCGGAAGCGAAGAATGTGAAACGGAAGCGAAGAAAGATCCGGTCAATGCGTGGGTTTTCAATCAGGATTATGCCATTCCCGCGGGTCTGAAAGAATATGCACCAAGCAACGAGATCGCCGTTCCCGCCGGCGTCGATACCGGCGACTATCATTTTATGATACGCCTGACCGACAAATCGGGGTGGCAACAGTTGGCTGCGATCAGCGTGAAAATTATCGAATAAGGATATTATATTTTATGTTTTATGGACAAGAAAAAAAGAAATACAAAAACAAAAAACCTGGTAATGGATGTTTTTGAAAAATCGGGATTCGCTCTGTGCCATGAAGATATTGAAAAGCAATTATCCGGGCAGTTAGACCGTGTAACGATTTACCGTATCCTGCAGGGTTTCTACGAAGACGGGAAGATTCACAAAATTACGGGCGACAACGGTAAAACTTATTATGCACGCTGCCATGACTGCGATCACGAGCATCACAGCGACAATCATCCGCATTTCCGCTGTATAAACTGCAATACGGTCACATGTATCGAAGAAACCCTTCCTGCACAAAAAATCCCGGAA
>JAITDQ010000150.1 GCA_031282485.1 Tannerella sp.
GACCTTTTCGCTGTTGAACGACTTGATTTTGCCGACGGCGACGATGAACGACTTGTGTACGCGGACGAAATCTTCCGCCGGCAGCAGGCTTTGAATCGTTTTCATCGTCATGACGGGCATGTATGTCTTGGCGGAGGTGATGATTTTGATGTAATTGTCGAAGGCTTCGATGTAGAGAATGGCGCTGAGGGGCAGCTGTATGTTCTGGTAATTGTATTTGAAGGAGATAATTTTGCCGTCGTGAGTCGGTTCGGCGACGGGTTTCGTATGCTTGGAAAGGAAACGCTCTTCCGCCTTTGCGTACGCTTTCATAAAACGGTCGAACCCGAACGGTTTAAGCAGGTAATCCACCACATCCAGCTCAAAACCTTCGACGGCATATTCCCGGTGCGCACTTACAAAAATGACCATGGTCTCCTTTTCGAGCGATTTGGCGATATTGACGCCTGAGATTTCGGGCATGTTGATGTCGAGAAACAGCAGGTCGGGCTTCAGCGAACGGATATACGAAAGCCCGTCCAGCGGGTCGGTGTATGCGCCGAGCAGCTGAATGGAAGGCACCTGTCCGCAATAGTGAGCCAGCAGTTTCAGCGCCAGAGGTTCGTCGTCAATCGCCATGCATTTCATTCCAAATCAATTTGAAGTTTTACGCGGAAAGCCTGGCTGTCGGCCTTTATCTCCAGCGAATGTTTGCCGGGATAGGCCAGTTCGAGCCGTTTGCGGATATTTTCGAGGCCTACGCCGGTCGATGATTGGCGGTCTTTCAACGCCGTAACAATCGAATTGTCGCACGAGAACGTCAGCCACCCGTTTTCGAGCGTGACGGAGATGTGGATAAAGCAATGCGTGTGAGAACTGATTCCGTACTTGAAGGCGTTCTCGACAAACGGCACGAAGGTCAGCGGCATAATCGTGCAGTCGCGGAAACTGCCCGTCGTCCGAAACTTGAGTTCAAACTTCTCGGACGCCCGCAAACTTTGCAGGTGGATGTATTCTTCGAGCATGCGGACTTCCTTTTCCATCGGGATACGGCTCTGATTGCTTTCGGTCGTTACGAAACGCAGGAATCCCGAAAGCGACAGGATGGATTCGGGCGCCTTGTCGTCCTTGCTCAGCGCCAGATAATAGATATTGTTCAGGCTGTTGAACAGGAAATGCGGATGAATCTGCGACTTGAGGAACGACAGTTCGGCCTGCACCATCGAAGTTTCGAGTTCCTGCAGCCGCTGTTTCTCGGCATACCACTGGGCAACGACTTTCAAGCCGGTACTTATGATAAAAACGACCAGAAACTGACTGGAATGTGCATAGAAACCAAGGCTTCTGAAGATATGGGATGAATTGTCGTCGTGGGGAAAAGCCGGATGCCGGGGCATCATTTCAAGTTTGAAAGGGGGCGCGGTGAATGTCCTGAAAACCCACGGCAGAAGGGAACAGAAGAGAAAATATGCAGCAACCGATACGCCCAAAAACAGCGCAATTTTCTTCACGGAAAGGAACCGGGGCACAAAAATGTAGCTGTTACAATAGAAATAAACGATCAAAAACAAATAGTTCATCACCCCAAACCACGGGAAATGGAAATCCCACACCCGTTCCCCGCGGTTAAAATCGGGAAAAGAAACATAAATAAAAAGCGCCCACCCCAAAAGATGAACCAGCAACAGCAAAGCATTTTTATTTTTACGCAAAAAAGGTTCCATGTCCGTTTTTTTTTCTGCAAATGTAGTGAAAATTCTTTTACAAATCCTTATAACAACTTTTTCTCAAAAACGGCGTCTAAGAAAAATTGATTTTGAAATGTACCCTTTTTCCGGCAAATATTTCGTGTTTTGCCGAATTTATAGTATATTCGCAGCCTGATTAAGAACAAAAATGACGGTAAAAAGCGACATCTTACGTTATGCTTCAAGCAATAAAGTGTTTACAAAGCGAAAATTGACGGATTGTCTTGCCGGTAATCCGGCCAAGCCGGTTGCAGCGAGGTCTGTTTCGCAGGAGTTGGATAATCTTGTCAGGGCAAATACGCTGACAAGGATACAAAGAGGCATATACACAGTTACGAAAAACAGCAAACCGGAATTTTTCTACCCTGTTTCGACTGTACTTACGCAGTTGAACGCACAGATAAAAGCGCAATTCCCTTTTGCTTCGATATGCATGTGGGACAGCGCTGTGTTTCCGCCATTGATGCATCATATCCCGATGTTGAATTACATTTATGCAGATGCGGAGCGCGATGCAATGGACGCTGTGTTTAATTTTCTGAAAGACAGTCTTGGGGCAAACGTCTTTTTGAAACCGGACAGAAAAGTGTATGACAGGTATATTGCAGGAACAAAGGCAATTATCGTGCGCCAGCTTATATCGGAATCGCCCTTACAGACGGTGGATGGCATTTTGACGCCAAAAATTGAAAAAATACTCGTTGACATAGCCGGCGATACGGAATTCGATTTTCTGCAGGGAACAGAAATATACCGTGTTTATAAAAATGTTATTGAAAAATTTAACATCAATAAAACTAAAATGCTGCGCTACGCATCGCGTCGCAACCGACGAAAAATTGTTGAACGGTTATACTCCGAATCAATATGATACACCCCGACAGCCGCACGCTGGAATGGTTGCTTAAAGTAGCCGGAGAAAACCATTTCCCAAACATTACGCTAATAGAGATTAATTAGATATCTCAGCCGTCACTGCCGGTCGCAACGGAGTATTTCCCGTGCTGCCGTCCTGCACCGGGGAAGTCGTTCCGAATGTACACAGTGTATCTGTCTGTTTTCATTTCCGCAGCAGCCTCCGCGACGGCATGCCTGTGTCGCGCGACATCCGAAAAACCTTATTTGCATCCCGAAAAAGCCATTTTGGCATTTTGAATACCTTTTGAAGCTTTATTAATACCCTTTTTGCCTTTATTTCCTGCCAAATTGGCATTATGAATATCCTTTTTGGCCTTATTAATACCCTTTTTGGCTTTATCGAGACCCTTTTTGGCTTTATCAATACCCTTTTTGGCTTTACCGGGATGCTTTCGGGCTTTACGTTAATCTTCCGCAGGTATTTTCTCCCCTTTTTTACTCCTGCACATCGCTTTTCCGCGGGCGACCGAGGACGAAACGCTTCTTCAGTTCGTCGAATAAGGCCTGTGCGCCGGGGACATTGTCGCGCGCGGCCTGTTTGACGGCGTTGTAGAAGGTAAGTGTCTGCGTAAAGGCTTCATTGCCGGCAAGCATCATCGTGTCCTCCAGCTCACGGGTAATCTGTTCCAGACGGTTGACCACCACACGCAGGTTGACGGCGTCGGTAAGGTCGATGTTCAGCTCGGACAGGTTGAAGTACGAAGGACAGAACTGCGGATTGACGGCCGCTAGCTCGCTTGTCTTTTCGACCAGCGCCAGAGATTTGTCGCCCATCTTGAGAATCGTTTTGCGGGATTCGGTCGTAAGCGGACTCAAATACGGACGGAGAGGCTTCACTGCCTCATCAAGTTTCTTCAGGAACTCATCAACCAAGTCCCTCGGAATGGTTTGAGAATGAATGTTACTCATAATATTTACAGTTTAACAGTTGGTATTTTTTGATTTATCGTCGCAAAAATAGCAATTCTCATTGAAAAATGAAAATTTTCAGGATATTTTTTTACTGCATACGTACTAATCCCAGTCCGGGTCGAACCTCACGATACGGTAGTCCGGTTCAATGCTTACGGCGTAGAGCGTATTCGAATCCGTGTCGGATGCCAGACGGATGATGTGGAACGGCGGGTCGAGAATATATCGCAGATTCCCTTCGATGTCGAACAGGTAAACGGACATGAGCGGGACTTTCATTTCCCGGCCTCTCACGAAAGTGCCGAACATGTTCTCTTCGTTTTTTGCATCCGGCGTCAGGCAGGCGATATAATCTTTGGTAAAGGTCACGTCCGAGACACCGGTCGAATGACCGTTTCCCCAGTGCAGTTTCCCGCCGGATATGGAATAGTCCGGTTCCTTGAACTGGTTTTCCCAAATCAGTTCCACGCCGTCCGGCTTGACGCGGTACAGCGAAAGATACGGGTTCCCCAACATCCCGTATGCCATCACCCGCTTTTTCGGATGGACGGCCAGAAGCCCCTGATAACAGTCGAAGGTATTGCTAACCGGCTCTTTGAACGGATATTGTCCGCAAGGGAAGATTCGTCCGTCCGAAATCAGTTTGAACGGCGTTTCCGAAAAATCCGCCGCAACAGCCAGCCGTTCGTTCAGGAAAACGAAACCCGTCGGGCTGACATCTATTTTCTTCATGGCGCCCGCCTCCGAAACTTCGCCGTACAGGCGTTCCACCCCGGCCAGTACGTATTTTTTCACATTGGCATCATAGACCGCAATCCTGTCGCCGGCAACATTCCCGAATGAAGGCGTAATCCATTCCCCCGGCCCGTTCCCGACCTTTCCCGTCCAGCCCAGTTCGCGTCCCGTCTGCCTGTCGTAGATTTTAAGGAACCCGTCGCTGTCGAACGGCGTATTCAACAGGATATGCGCGGACGTCACCCGAAGCTGACCCGGAAATGAAAGATACAGCGAATCCGCAATCACGACGCCGGCAGATAACGTTTTCCTCACGACGGGAATATCCCCCCTCCGCCCCGAACAGCCTGAAATCATCCCCAATACAAATACAATCACAAATACATAATTTCGCATAATAACACAAGTTTAACTGTTATAAAAATAGTTTTGAAGGGTAGAATCGCGACATGCCGCGTCTCTACCGGGAGGGCTGAAAGCCCTGCGCTCAATAAATGTTTTATTTTTATCCCTTAACGGTCGCATGAATCATTTTGTTTTTAATCCATTTACACGGTTTCATTCCTCTTATAATTTAAATTTCATAATACCATATTCCCCGTCGTCACCCAGTGCGGTGGCATAAATCGCCCTGTTTGGCTCGTCGACACAGAACGTCCTGATTTCGCGGTCGGTCTCCAGTGTCCTGACATGATTCCCCTGCCAGTCGAAAACGATGATATACCGGCCTCCATCCGAGTTCTGTCCGTTTTCGGCATACGTCCTCCCCGAAAAAAGCATGTAGCAGTAAGAAGCCGTCCCGTACGCAGCGGTAAAACCGACCGTACAGTCATCATCGACCACCAGTTGGTTCGAATAAGAGGCCTTCACATCGTGCGAAGCATGTTCCTTCAGCAGCGCAATTCCGTTCTCCCCAGCTTCGTAAAAGGCGATATGGTCGCAAAACAGACTGCCCGATGCAAAATAATTCCCTGCCGGACTGGCGCAGGAATGTCCCTGATACATAATAAATGCCGCCGCCCGTTCCATTTCTTCTCCGCGGAAAGGATATTTTCCACCCGTTTGAAGCAATTCCCCCTTCGAACTGTAAACACCGAAACGCCCCTTGTCATAAACAGTTTCGCCGATAAAGTAATCTTTTGTTTTTACAATCAGAAAGGGGCGCCAAGGCGTCGACGACGCAAACGTCATACTGCTCAACATACGGAAATCCGGGACGCTGAACGTGTTCAATGTAGCCGTATTGCGCTGATATGCATACAACCTGTCCTTTAGCGGAAAAGAAAGCAAGTACATCGGCGGAACCGCCTCACCCGGCCCGTTCCCCACCGAAACGCGACGGTCTGCAAACCGGTTGTTTGCCAAATCATACACAGAAACCATCTTCCCTTCGAAATAATCGGAATAGACTAACCACGTCCCCACCGTAACCATATCATACGGCGCCTTTATCAATTCATCCATCCGAAGAAATTCACCTTTGACCGGTATCGTATTTCGCCTGTAATCCAGTCCCGCTTTACCATTGCCGCATGACACCACCGCCAGTGTAACTGTCGCTAAAAAAACCAAAACCGCATCTTTAAAAATTTTCATATTCGGATTATTTAAAATCGCATGCAGACGTCTTTGCCTGCGTCCGCCCACTCCCGGAGCTTCGCATTTGTTTTTTGCCGCAGCACCCTGTGGTCGCCTGTAAGCGCCGGTAGCCTGATTTCGCCATAAAGATTCTGTTCTCATAATATTATTTTTATTGTTTCCGCAAAACTGTTACGGGACAAATACGGTCACAAACAAGTCCGTCATTTTACCCGCATAACGGTCGCAAAGTTATAAAAAAGATATTGATTATTGCGATGATAAACGATTTTATTTATTTTTTTCCACGCCTATGCCGAACAGGGCAAAATCGTAAAGTACGGGGTCTTCACGATTGTAAACGCGCAGCCTGTCCGTAAGCTCTTCCACAGCTTTCCAGTCGTTGATTTTGCGGGTCAGGAGGCCGATTTCGCGGGCTGTATTACCCACGTGAACATCCAACGGAATGAACAGCATGTCCGGCGTCATCGATTTCCAGACGCCCAAATCGACGATACCGTCGTTGCGAACCAGCCAGCGTAATGCAAGATTAACACGTTTCAGCGCAGAGTTCCCGAGATCCGCAGAATAACATCGTATATCATTTTGATTCCTGTTAGCTTCCGCCGCCGATTTCCGCAGCGCTTCGACAAGTCGCTGCGGCGTTTTCACCTCGCACGACGCCATATAATCATCCATACTCACATATAACGAATAGAAATGCCTGAACCCGCGCAACATATACGCCAGATTATGTTCAAAAAACGTCCTGTGCACATTCGCCGTACCGAGAGACCTGTAACCTTCATTCATCACATAATCGTATGGAGATTCCCCCATTTTAGCCAACATCCGTTCCGCATCACGCAGAATAACAGCTCGTTTACCCCACGCTATGGTAGCCACTAAAAAAGAAACCGTTTCAATATCCTGCAGATACTTATACCTGCGAGGAAACCGTACCGGATCATTTTCAATAAAGGAAGGCCGGTTTATTCTTTCCGCATGTTCGTCCAAATATGCTTTAATATCCATAGTGAGTTTTTTGACCCGCAAATATACTGCATCCACAGGGAACAGGCAAAATATAACGAAAGTTTTCCACACAGCTAATCCCGAATCTCCCGGAGCCACAACTTCCCGTTTCAAAGCGTTTCAATTACTGTCGCCTTTGACGTCGGTTTCAAAATCGAATTGCCTCAAGAAGCGTCATTTTTTCTGATTATTATTTTGTTTTCTTTCATTTCGTACTGAAAATCACCGGTTAGAGCCACCGAACTCAGGACGTTTTCAATGTTTTCTTTCAGGTCGAGTTTGCCGCTGACCGTTATCCCGGCGATATCCTGCCTTTCGTATTCAATATCAATATTGTAATATTTGTGCAGACGTTCGAGTACCGTCGACAAATCTTCGTTAGTGAAATGGAAAAACCCGTATTTCCAGCAAATATAGTCGTAGATATCAACATCCCGGACGCTGTATTGCCTGCTATCAACATCGTAGTCATACATCTGGTTTGGTTTCAGCGCCGTAGATGCTTTGCCGGTTTTGTTTTTCACCGCAACGGAACCTGTCACTAGGACGATGGAATGATTTTTTTCATCCTTATAAGCGTTCACATTGAAGTTCGTCCCCAAAACTTCCGTTACCAATTCGCTTGTCTTTACCACAAAAGGTTTCTTCCGGTTCACAGATACTTCGAGGAATATTTCGCCCTCGACAAATATTTCTCTTGTTTTTCCCTCAAAAACGGCCGGATAAACTAGGCGGCTACCGGAATTAAGCCAGATTTTCGTGCCGTCGCTCAATATGAGGCTCACCCTTTTGCCATACGGCACAATCAGGTTGTTTAACCGCATCGTCGA
>JAITDQ010000033.1 GCA_031282485.1 Tannerella sp.
AAAAAACAGTTTTGGGACATGTTTTCCTTACGGATTTGTTTTCTTAGATAAAAATATTGTTTAAATCGTTTGGAATTAATAAAAGTAATCGTATCTTTGCGGGCAAACTTTTAAAAAATAATGCAATGATTGCTATTCATAACCTTTCTGTTTTGATTTCTGTTGACGTCGTCGTGGTCTTGTGCCCGTCCGCGTGAGAAAGGTATGTGTATGGTTGTACGAAATATTATATTAGGCCTTTCTCTAACGATAGAGAGAGGTTTTTTTATTATGGTTTAAATGGATTATATATGGAATTACGCAGTTCGATTTGTATGCAGGGACGCCGAATGGCCGGGGCAAGGTCGTTATGGAAGGCGAACGGGATGAAAAAGGAACAAATGGGTAAGCCGGTCGTGGCTATCGTAAATTCGTTTACGCAATTTGTGCCGGGGCATGTTCACCTGCATGAAGCAGGCCAGCTGGTGAAGGCCGAGATTGAAAAACTCGGCTGTTTTGCGGCGGAGTTTAATACCATCGCCATTGACGACGGTATCGCAATGGGGCATGACGGTATGCTGTATTCGCTGCCTTCGCGCGATTTGATTGCGGACAGCGTGGAATACATGGTCAATGCCCATAAGGCGGACGCCATGGTTTGCATAAGTAACTGCGACAAGATTACGCCCGGCATGCTCATGGCTGCCATGCGCCTTAACATACCGGCCGTTTTTGTCTCCGGCGGACCTATGGAAGCCGGGAAATGGGGCGGACAGAACCTTGATCTGATTGACGCAATGATTAAGTCCGCCGACCCGTCGGTCGATGATGAGGAAGTGGCCGGAATAGAAGAACATGCCTGTCCGACTTGCGGCAGCTGTTCCGGCATGTTTACCGCCAATTCGATGAACTGCCTGAATGAAGCAATCGGCATGGCTTTGCCCGGAAACGGAACGATTGTGGCCACGCACGAAAACCGCACACAACTGTTCCGCGATGCCGCGAAACGGATTGTCGACAATGCCTGTAAGTATTACCGAGACGGCGACACGTCCGTTTTGCCGTTAAGTATTGCAACCCGTGAGGCATTTCTCAATGCCATGACGCTTGATATTGCAATGGGCGGATCGACGAATACGGTGCTTCACCTGCTGGCCATCGCAAACGAAGCGGGCGTCAATTTTACCATGGATGATATTGATTCCCTTTCGCGCCGGACACCATGCCTGTGCAAAGTCGCTCCGAATACGCAAAAATACCATATAGAGGACGTAAATCGCGCGGGAGGCATACTTTCCATTATGGCTGAACTGGCAAAAGGCAGGTTGCTTGACACGTCGGTAAAACGAGTGGACGGCCTGACGCTTGCGCAGGCGATAGAAAAGTACGATATTATGAATCCCGTTGTTTCCGCTGAAAATTTGAAACCGTATCAAAGTGCACCGGCCGGGAAGTTTAATCTGGTAATGGGTTCGCAGGCTACATATTATGATTCGCTTGATAAAGACCGCACGGCCGGCTGTATTCGCGATATGGCACATGCCTATTCGAAAGACGGGGGACTTGCCGTGCTGAAAGGTAATATTGCGTCCGACGGATGTGTGGTAAAGACGGCCGGTGTCGATGAAAGTATATGGCGTTTCAGCGGCTCCGCCAAAGTTTTCCATTCGCAGGAAGACGCCTGTGACGGCATCCTGGGAGGTAAGGTTCGCAGCGGAGATGTTGTCGTCATAACCTACGAGGGTCCGAAAGGAGGCCCCGGCATGCAGGAGATGCTTTATCCCACTTCCTATATAAAATCGAGGCATCTCGGTAAGGAGTGTGCGCTTATAACCGACGGGCGGTTCAGCGGAGGCACGTCCGGCCTGAGCATCGGGCATGTATCGCCCGAAGCAGCCTCCGGAGGCGCCATTGGCCTCGTGAAAGACGGCGACCTGATAGAAATAGATATCCCCGGAAGAACGATAAATGTTAAATTGAGCGACGCGGAACTTGCCCTCCGCCGCAGAGAAGAGGAAGAAAAAGGAAAAAATGCATGGAAGCCCGTTCGCGACAGGAAAGTGTCCAAAGCATTACAGGCTTATGCTAAAACGGTCGCTTCGGCCGATAAAGGGGGAGTGAGGGTGTTAATTGAGAATTGAGAATTGAGAATGAATGATAATAATTGATAATGTTGGACAGTAAAAAATGAAAAAGGATAAAATTACCGGGTCGGAGGCTTTGCTTCGTACGCTGATTGCCGAGGGTGTGGAATGTATCTTTGGCTATCCCGGCGGACAGGCTATTCCGATTTACGATATGCTATATGATTATAAGGATAAGTTACGCCATGTTCTGGTGCGCCATGAACAGGGGGCGACACATGCCGCCCAGGGTTATGCCCGGGTTAGCGGCAAAGTGGGGGTGGCGCTGGTCACATCAGGCCCGGGCGCTACCAATACGATTACGGGGATAGCCGATGCGATGCTCGACAGTACGCCCATGGTGGTGGTTGCCGGGCAGGTGCCCTCGCCGTTGCTGGGAACGGATGCATTTCAGGAGGTGGACGTGATAGGCATCACGCTTCCGATAACGAAGTGGGCCTATCAGGTGCGACATGCCGAAGATGTTGCATGGGCAGTGTCACGTGCTTTTTATATTGCTTCAACAGGACGTCCGGGGCCTGTTGTCATTGACATCGCTAAAGATGCGCAGGTGGGATTAGTTGATTATTCCTTCGAACCGGTTGATTTCATCAGAAGTTATCAGCCATGGCCGGACATCAATCAGGAACGTATTGAAGAGGCGGCGGAATTGATAAATAATGCTGAAAAACCTTTTGCGCTTGTCGGGCAGGGCGTTATCCTGAGCGGTGCGGAGAAGGAACTGGAACGTTTCCTGGAAAAGGCGGATATACCGGCAGGCTCCACGATGCTGGGGCTGTCTGCCATGCCTTCCGGTTACCGGTTGAATAAGGGAATGTTGGGTATGCACGGCAACATAGGCCCCAACCGCAAGACAAACGAGTGCGACGTACTCGTTGCAATCGGCATGCGCTTTGACGACCGCGTGACGGGCGACCTCAAAACTTACGCAAAACAGGCTAAAATCATACATCTTGATATTGACAATTCCGAAGTCGGCAAGAATGTGAAGGTCGATGTGAAAGTGCTGGGAGATGCGAAAGTATCCCTGCGTAAAATTACCGAATTGCTGAAACCGGCCGAACATAAAGAATGGATAGCCTCGTTTGCACACGATGAGGAAGAAGAATATGAGAAAGTCATCAAGAAAGAACTGTATCCGGAAGATGCGGTTTTACGCATGGGGGAAGTTGTCCGTAAAGTTTCGGAAGCTACCGGGAATAAGGCCGTTCTTGTCACGGACGTAGGGCAAAACCAGATGATGAGCGTACGTTATTTTAAATACAGCCGGACGCGAAGCGTCATCACTTCCGGCGGACTGGGGACAATGGGTTTTGGTCTTCCGGCCGCCGTTGGCGCCAAAATAGGCGCTCCCGGCAGGACGGTCTGCCTTTTCACCGGCGATGGAGGCCTGCAGATGACCTTGCAGGAATTGGGTACCATCATGCAGGAAAAGCTGGATATTAAAATCATTCTTTTGAATAATAACTATCTTGGCATGGTACGCCAGTGGCAGGAACTGTTTTTTCATGAACGTTATTCTTATACGAATATGGAAAATCCCGATTTCATCTCTATTGCGAAAGCTTTCGGGATAGGCGCGCGGGAAATACGGGAACGTGGGGAACTGGATGATGCAATAAAAGAAATGCTC
The DNA here is from genome assembly GCA_031282485.1 of Tannerella sp. GTDB lineage: Bacteria > Bacteroidota > Bacteroidia > Bacteroidales > Tannerellaceae > Tannerella. The sequence goes on from JAITDQ010000033.1 coordinate 3,757, forward strand.
GACTATAAAGGCGCGTTCCTTTTAGTCGCTCATGTGGAGAAAAACGGCAAGGTATACCCTATGGTTCCTGCGGGAGGCAGTATTACGGAAATGCTTTATTGATTAATTAAAAGGAAGTGAATGTATGAGTGAGAATAATAAAAAACTTTTTACCGTTATCATTTTTTCGGAAAACACGGTAGGTCTGCTGAATCAGATTACGATTATATTTACCCGCCGTCAGTTGAATATAGAGACGCTTTCCGTGTCACCTTCGGCCATTGCCGGGGTTCATAAATTTACGATTACGACCTTTGCCGACGAAGTGACAATCGAGAAGATCGTGAAGCAAATCGATAAGCGCGTCGATATCCTGAAAGCTTATTATAATACGGATGAAGATCTTGTATATCAGGAGATAGCGCTTTATAAGCTCTGTACGGAGCTGTTTGTTAAAATGGGAGGCGTTGAGGACTTGATACGGAAATACGACGCGCGTGTGCTTGATATAAACGAATCGTGCGTGGTTCTGGAAAAGAACGGTCACTATGAAGAGACGCAGGCGCTGTTTCGCGAGTTAAGCGAGCGGATCGGCGTGCTGCAGTTTATACGTTCGGGGCGTATCGCGATAACAAAGAGCAAGGTTGAACGGTTGAGCGACATGCTGGCTGCGGTGGAAGAAAGAATAAGAAAAAAGAACTGAATATGCTTGAGAAAATAGGGAAGTTTCATTTTGTCACAGAATCGTACCTGCTTGATTTCCGGGGGAGGGTTACGATTCCCATGATTGGAAATTATATGCTGCATGCAGCCTCCAGTCATGCTTCGTTACGCGGATTCGGATTCAGCGACATGACGGAAAAGCATACGACATGGGTGCTTTCGCGGTTAGCCATAGAAATAGACCGTTATCCCGAAATGTCGGAGCCGGTTACGTTATATACATGGATCAGTGAGGCCGGACGGCTTTTTACCAACCGTTGTTTTGAACTCGTCGATGCCGCCGGAACCCCGATGGCGTATGCACATTCGATCTGGGCGGCCATAGATATGCAAACGCGCCGTCCGACACCGCTGGATGTTGACGCATTGAGCGTTTACATAGCCGATAAATCCTGCCCGGTTGAAAAGCCGGGGAAAATAAGCCCCGTCGAAAATGAAACGGAAGGCGTACCGTATAAGGTTAAATACAGTGACCTGGACATAAACGGGCATTTGAACAGTATCAAATATATGGAGCACCTGCTCGATTTGTTTGACCTGACGCTGTTCACCGAAAAAGAAGTGAAACGTTTTGAGATTGCCTATCTGTCCGAAGGGCGGTACGGCATGCCGCTCACGCTGCACCGGAAAGAAATGGCGACGGATAAATACAACATGGCAATCTGTCACGAAGGAAAAGCGATTTGCCGGGCAAGCGCAAACTGGATCGTAAGATAAATTTGATTTACTAACATATATAAATTTAAAGGAAATGGCAATAATTAATTTTGGAGGGGTAGACGAGAATGTTGTTACCCGTGAAGAATTTTCGCTGGAAAAGGCGAGAGAAGTAATGAAAGGCGAGACAATCGCCGTGATCGGATATGGCGTGCAGGGACCCGGGCAAAGCCTGAATCTGCGCGATAACGGTTTTAACGTTATCGTCGGCCAGCGCAAAGGCAAAACATGGGAAAAGGCGGTATCCGACGGTTGGGTGCCCGGCGAGACGTTATTTGAAATTGAAGAGGCCTGCGAACGTGCGACCGTCATCCAGTATTTGCTGTCGGACGCCGCTCAGATAGAGCTTTGGCCGGTTGTTAAAAGAAACCTTACGGCAGGTAAAGCCCTGTATTTTTCGCATGGCTTTGCCATTACATACAAGGAACGCACAAATATCATTCCTCCCGCCGATGTGGATGTAATTCTGGTCGCTCCGAAAGGTTCGGGCACATCCCTGCGCCGCATGTTTTTGCAGGGACGCGGGCTTAATTCGTCGTACGCAATCTATCAGGATGCGACGGGACATGCTAAGGAACGCGTCGTCGCGCTGGGTATCGGCGTAGGTTCGGGATACCTGTTTGAAACGACGTTCAAGAAAGAAGTTTATTCCGACCTGACCGGCGAGCGCGGAACACTGATGGGCGCCATACAGGGACTTTTGCTCGCACAGTACGAAGTGTTACGCCAAAACGGACATTCCCCGTCGGAAGCGTTTAACGAGACGGTCGAAGAATTGACGCAATCGCTCATGCCTCTGTTTGCGGAAAACGGGATGGACTGGATGTATGCCAACTGTTCGACGACGGC
>JAITDQ010000051.1 GCA_031282485.1 Tannerella sp.
TAGCACATATTTCGACAAGCTCAATAACCATGTGTCATGGCCGGCTATCAACACCCGAAGCCCCAACGGGGCGTAATCCGGTCAAACAGATTCCGCCCCGTTGGGGCTTAGCGTTTACAGGGCATTCATCTCGCAGGGTTATTGAGCTTGTCGAAATATGCGCTATTGATTATCGGGCTTTCAGCCCTTATAATCCTTCAAACTGTTACATGTTAAAAATTTCGCATCGCATAAACGGCGGCCTTAACCGTTATGATACACTTCCGTCCGGCGCGTTCAGGATTTGCGGAACGCCATGGGCGACATGCCGGTATGTTTTTTGAAAAACTTGCCGAAGGTCGACTGGTCGGGGAAATGCAGCTCGTTGGCTACTTGCTGGACATTCGTGCGGGGCATTTTTAACATCCCTTTGGCTTCGATCATGAGGGCGTCGCGGATCCAGCGGCCGGCGGATTTACCGCTTTCTTTCTTGAGGATAGAGGACAGGTATTGGGTGGTGATGCAAAGTTCGTTCGCATAGAATTTGACGTCGTGCTGTTTTTTGCAGTTCTTCCGCAGCAGCGACAGGAAATCGACGAACAGTTCTTCCTTGCGCGAAAGCGTGGGGGTGGTGAAATGCTCACTTTTGCTCAGGTAGACGTTCCCCAGATCGAGGAAAAACATTTTCAGCGCAACTTTTATCGATTCCTTGTAAAACAAATGGGCATGCTGACGCATCCTGTTCCGGACGTAGTCGAGGCTCGGATAGAGGGATTTGTATTCGAGGTCGCTGAAATAGGTCAGGGGATTTTTCTTGAATTGCATGTAGGAAAGGACGTCGGGCTGGTGTTGCTGTTCCCGGGAATAGGAGAGCGTTTCCAGAAACGGTTTTGAAATCGCCAGCACCCAGCCCCGCATGTCGCTGCTGCCGCTTATGAAATGCGTTATATGTGCCGGCATGATGAGTATGAGCGAGTTTTTGCCGGCTTTGTAGGTTACATAATCTATCTGCAGTTCCATTTCACCTTCCGAAATGCTTATTAAAATCACCGCATCGAAGCCGGTGGGAATGGAAGGAGCGAAATTTTTCAACTCAAATAAGGATGTCTTGTCAAATTCTATAATTATCACATCATCCTGATAATTGTCGTACGATGTAACCGCTTCTTTTATCGTCGCTAAGGAGTTTGCTAATTTTGACATTGCTTTTCCGTTTTTTTTTGCCTGCAAATATAACGGTAATTCGTTTATGTTTTATTTTTGCCGACTGTTTTTATGATTTTTTTGTATATAGTTGATATAAAACATCTGCCGGTTTCGATTTTGACTAATCATGTGACGGTTTGCACCTTTTCTGTTTACTTTATACGCCGTACTTTTGCCGCGATTTTTATTCGGATGAAGAGATGTAAATTTACAGGTTTGGAAGATATGTCATTAAAGGATAATATAAGAGCGGTGGCGGTCGATTTATTTTCACGGAACGGGATAAAGCGCGTCAGTATGACCGATATTGCGAGGAAAGCAAACGTGTCCAAGCGGACACTGTATGATTTCTTCGGCGACAAGGAAGCGTTGCTGATCGATATGCTGCAAAAAATGCGCGAGCCGGTTTCCGAATATATCCGTTCATTGGAAAAAATGCCCTATACGGCGCTTGAAATCATACTGTTGCTTAACGAAAAAATGATGGAAAAGCCCACATGGGTGTGCGAGGATTTTTTTGAAGACATCAAACGTTATCCGAATGCTCTTCAACTGATGCTGGAAACAAAAAAACGGTTTATAAACAAGATTATTGAGTTGCTTAAACGGGGAGAAAAGGAAGCGGTGTTTATGTCGAATATAAATTATGACATCATATCCATGATGGCTCACCGGGAATACAGTATGAGCGGAGCTTCGGATATATGTACCAAATATACGCACGAAGAGGTTCATAATACACTTTTCTTTATTTTTTTGCGCGGCATCAGTACCTGCGCCGGGTGTGAAATTATAGACGGGTTCGTTACGAAAAAGAAATATAAAAGCGGTAATATCCAATTATAAATAATAAAACCAAGATTGATGATGTTAAAGTGTAGAATGATGAAATGGATGGCAGGCATGCTGTTATGTACAGGTATTGTTTTTTCGGCCGGGGCGGAAGATCCGGCAGGCGTGCGGGATACGCTGCGGGCGGAACAGGCGGATACGTTGCAGGCGGAACGGGCGGAACAGGTGGAACGGGCGGATTCGACCGATGCACCGGCCGGGAAAGTGGAGATTAACCTCGAACAGGCGCTTGCTATCGCGCTTTCCGACAATCCGACGATTATCGTTGCGGGAATGGAGATTGAACTGAAAAAAGAGGCAAACAGGGAAGCCTATGCCGGCCTTTTCCCCGATGTTTCCCTGTCGGGGTCTTATTCGCGGACGTTGAAAAAACAGACCATGGTCATGGATTTCAACGGACAGAGCCAAAGTATACAGATCGGTACGGACAACTCCTACAGCGGAGGCTTGGCGGTCAGCCTTCCCGTGTTTGCGCCGGCGCTGTACCGGAGCATCAACCTGACGAAGTCGGATGTCGAGCTGGCGGTCGAAAAATCCCGGTCTTCGCGGCTGGGGATGATTAATCAGGTGACGAAAGCCTATTATCAGCTGTTGCTGGCGCAGGACAGTTACGATGTCTTGCTGAAAAGCTACAGGCAGGCGGAGGCCAATTTCAATGTCGTCAACGAAATGTTCAAACAGGGACTTGTCAGCGAATACGATAAAATACGTGCGGACGTTCAGGTACGCAGCCTGACGCCGAATGTGGTATCCGCCCGCAACGGCGTGAATCTGGCGAAACTGCAACTGAAAGTTTTAATGGGCATTGACCGGGACATTCAGCTTGAAATTGTCGGCAACCTGAAAGATTACGAAGAAAAACTGTTTGAAAACGAGTTGAATAATAAGAATTATTCACTTGACGGCAACTCCGACCTGCGGCAAATGGATTTGAACGCAGTGATGCTGAAACAAAATCTGGAATTGCAAAAAACCAATTATATGCCGACGCTCGGCGCATCGTTCAATTACATGTATACATCATTAAATAATGATTTTAAAGTGTCGCATTACAACTGGTTCCCCTATTCTTCAATCGGGCTGTCGCTGACCGTGCCCCTGTTTCGCGCAAGTACCGTGCCGAAAATCCGGCAGGCCGGAATACGACTTCGCCAGCTGGAGGAAACACGTCAGAATACGGAACGGATGCTGAACATGCAGGTGCAGAGCTTTCTGAACAGTATGACAGCCAGCGCCGAACAGGTTCTCAGTAACCGGGAAAGCATCTTGCAGGCCGAAAAAGGGCGTCTGATAGCGCAGAAACGTTATGAAGTCGGGAAAGGTACGATTCTGGAACTGAACGATTCGGAAGTCGCCCTGACACAAACACAGCTTACATACAACCAGTCCGTTTTCGACTATCTGACGGCAAAAGCCGACTTGGAACAGGTATTGGGATATGATGATGCGGTAAAATAATTAGTAAACAAATAATACGGAGAGAGATGAAAAAAAGAATGAAGTTAGTAGTGTTGATGAGTGTGGTTTTGCTGGCTGCATGTTCCGGCCGGAAAGAAACGGCGGAAACCGTGAAGGTGGAGGAAAAGCCTGCCGTCAAGTTGGAAAAAGTCCGGTTGCAGTCCGTTCCGCAGACACAGGAATATACGGCTACGGTCGAAGCGGAAGTAAAAAACAATATCGCCCCCGCCATGCCTGTCCGCATTTCCCGGATATTGGTCGAAGTGGGCGACCGCGTGTCGAAAAACCAGAAATTAGTGCAAATGGATGCGGCCAATCTCCGGCAACTCGAACTCCAGCTCGAAAATCAAAGGGTTGAGTTCCGGCGGATAGACGAGCTGTACAAGGTCGGCGGCATTTCGAAATCCGAGTGGGACGCCGCGAAAACGGCGCTCGACGTAAGGGAAACGTCCCATAAAAATACACTGGAAAATACAGCCCTGTTAAGCCCTGTTAACGGGATTGTGACGGCGCGCAACTACGACGACGGCGATATGTATTCGGGCGTAATGCCTGTCCTGACCGTTGAGCAGATTACGCCTGTCAAACTGATGATAAATGTTTCGGAAACGTATTTCACAAAGATACAAAAAGGCGTACCGGTGGACATCCGGCTCGATGTATACGGCGACGAACGGTTCAACGGTCAGGTCAACCTCGTTTATCCGACCCTCAACCCGGCCACCCGCACGTTCCCGGTGGAAGTACGTCTTGCAAACGGCGACATGCGCGTCCGTCCCGGGATGTTCGCCCGCGTGACGGTTGATTTCGGGGCGCTTGACCGTGTCGTCATACCCGACCGCGCTATTGTGAAGCAAGCCGGTTCGGGCGACCGTTACGTCTTTGTCTACAAAGGCGGGCGGGTCTCGTACAACAAGGTCGAACTGGGACGCCGGATGGGTGAAAATTACGAATTGATTTCCGGCGTTGACGACAATGCCGATGTGGTTGTTGCCGGTCAGACGCGTTTACATGACGGCATTGAGGTAGAAGTTGAGCAATAATTAATAATCATTCGAAACTATGAGTTTATATCAAGGAGCGGTCAAAAGGCCGATTATGACCGCGCTGTGCTTTGCTGCGGTAGTGCTGTTCGGATTGTTTTCGTATTCCAAGTTGCCGGTCGATTTGCTGCCGGATATTGATACGAACGTCATTATGGTGATGACGGCTTATCCGGGCGCAAGTGCGAGTGATATTGAAAACAACGTGTCCCGTCCGCTGGAAAACATATTGAATACGGTAAGTAACCTGAAACATATCACCTCCCGTTCGTCGGAAAACATGTCGCTGCTGATCCTTGAATTTGAGTACGGCTACGACATCGACGTGCTGACCAATGACGTCCGGGACAAGCTGGATATGATATCGTCGTCCATGCCCGACGAAGCGGAAACGCCGATAATCTTTAAGTTCAGCACCGATATGATTCCGATTCTCATGCTTTCGGTGCAGGCGCAGGAAAGTCAGGCCGCCCTGTATAAAATTCTGGACGATGACGTGGCCAATCCGCTGGCGCGTATTTCGGGCGTCGGAACCGTCTCGGTCGCCGGGGCGCCCAAACGGGAAATACAGGTATATTGCGACCCGAACAAACTGGAAGCGTATAACCTGACGATCGAAGTCATCAGCGGAATCATCGGCGCGGAAAACCGGAATATCCCCGGCGGCAATTTTGACATCGGTTCGGAAACGTATGCCTTGCGGGTGGAAGGGGAGTTTAAAGACTCGCGCCAGTTGCGCGACATCGTCGTTGGGAGTTACAACGGCGCAAATGTTTACCTCCGCGACGTGGCGCGAGTGGTCGATACCGTAGAGGAACGGGCGCAGGAAGCCTATACGAACGGGAAACGGGGCGCTATGATTATCATCCAGAAACAGTCGGGAGCCAATTCGGTCGAGATTTCAAACAAGGTGCTTGCCATGCTGCCGGCGCTCCAAGCCAACCTCCCGTCGGATGTGAAACTGGGTATTATCGACAACACGTCCGATAATATTATCAACACGATTAACAGCTTGACGGAGACCGTCCTTTACGCCCTGTTATTTGTCGTATTCGTCGTATTCTTCTTCCTTGGACGCTGGCGGGCGACGTTAATCATATCCATAACCATTCCGCTGTCGTTGATTGCTTCGTTCATTTACTTGGCGGTTACGGGAAATTCGATAAACATCATTTCACTTTCCGCCCTGTCCATCTCTATCGGAATGGTTGTGGACGACGCCATTGTGGTGCTCGAAAACGTGACGACGCATATCGAGCGCGGCTCGGAACCGAAACAGGCCGCCGTCCACGGGACGAACGAAGTCGCCATTTCCGTCATAGCCTCCACGCTGACGATGCTGGCCGTCTTCTTCCCCCTGACGATGATTACGGGTATGACGGGCGTGCTTTTCAAACAGTTAGGCTGGATGATGTGCATCATAATGATTATTTCCACGGTAGTCGCCCTGACGCTGACGCCGATGCTTTGCTCGCAGATGCTTCGTTTGCAAAAGAAACCGACGAAAGCGTTCCGGATTTTATATCATCCGATTCAGCGCGCCTTGGACAAATTGGACATCCTGTATTCGCGTATGGTCAACTGGGCTGTCCGTCACCGGAAAACAGTCGTGGCCGCCTGTATCGTCTTTTTTGTGCTGAGTGTATTTTTTGCCGGGAATATCGGTACGGAGTTTTTCCCGACACAGGATAATGCGTCTATTTCGGCCAATCTCGAAATGCCGATAGGTACACGCAAGGAACGCGCCCAGGAAATAGCCGATAAGTTGACGAAGGAGTGGCTCGAAAAATATAAGGACGAGATAATGGTATGCAATTACAGGGTAGGGCAGGCCAGCTCGGATAATATCTTTGCGTCGATGCAGGATAACGGGCCTCATATCATTGCCTTCAACATCCGTCTTCTGGACCCGGAAGACCGGAAGCGTACGATGATGGAGATTGGAGACTTGATGCGTGAAGACCTGAAAGCATACCCCGAGTTCAGTAAAATGCAAGTGATTGTCGGCGGCAATACCGGAATGGGCGGACAGGCGACGGCCGATTTTGAAATTTACGGCTATGATATGGCGGAAACCGACCGTATTGCCGGGGAATTGCGGCAGGAACTTTTCACCGTCAAAGGCGTAGTGGAAGTGAACATCAGCCGCGGGGATTACCTGCCGGAATATCAGGTCGATTTCGACCGGGAGAAACTGGCGCTGCACGGCCTGAACCTCTCTACCGCCGGGACATACCTGCGAAACCGCATCAATGGTGCGATTGCCTCCCGGTATCGCGAGGATGGCGACGAATACGATATTGTTGTCCGGTATGCGCCGGAGTTCAGAACCTCCTTGGATGACATAGAGAATATCCTTATCTACAATAACCAGGGACGGGCGCTTCGGGTGAAGGAGCTGGGCGCGGTTGTCGAACGGTTTGCCCCGCCGACAATTGAACGGAAAGACCGTCAGCGTATTGTAACCGTTTCGGCCGTTCTATCGGGCGCCGCGCTGGGCGATGTGGTGGCGCAGGGTAAGGAGTTGTTGAACAAAATGGAATTGCCGTCAGGCGTCAATATCCAAGTAGCCGGTACGTACGAAGACCAGCAGGAATCGTTCGGCGATTTGGGCGTGTTAGCCCTTTTGATTGTCGCCTTAGTATTCATTGTCATGGCCGCGCAGTTCGAGTCGCTCACGTATCCGTTCATTATCATGTTTTCCGTGCCGTTTGCCGTCAGCGGCGTTCTGATGGCATTGATTATAACGGGAAGTACGCTAAGCGTAATGAGCCTGTTGGGCGGGATTATGCTGATCGGTATTGTCGTGAAGAACGGAATCGTATTGATAGACTACACGACACTTTGCCGCGAACGGGGACTGGGCGTTATCAATTCGGTCGTCACAGCCGGGAAAAGCCGTCTGCGTCCGGTGCTGATGACGACCCTGACGACGATTCTGGGCATGATACCGATGGCCGTAAGTACAGGCCAGGGCGCCGAGATGTGGCGCCCGATGGGTATTGCCGTAATCGGCGGACTGACGGTTTCGACCGTACTGACCCTGATTCTGGTACCTGTATTGTTTTGCATGTTTGCCGGAGTTGGCATTAAACGTCAGCGCCGTAAACTGCGTAAAGTACGTGAGTTGGATGAATATTACCAAGCGCGTAAACACAAAATCATAAAACCCAAAAAGACGAGATGAAATCAATATTAATCACATTTGACCAGGCCTATAACGACCGTATAATCATGTTGCTCGACCGGATGAACTGTCGTGGTTTCACGCGCATCGAGCAAGTACAGGGACGCGGCACCCGAAAAGGCGAACCGCATTACGGCAGCCATGCCTGGCCGGCAATGAACGCCGCCGTCATAACAATAGTCGACGATACAAAAGTAGAC
>JAITDQ010000064.1 GCA_031282485.1 Tannerella sp.
TCGGATGCCACAGTCACTGTTTTTCGCTCTTTTTTCGCGCCTGGGCGAGTATAGTCCGAAATCGGATGCGCCGCCGCCGAAAAATCGCCTCAAAATGCCCTTTTTTCCCCGTTTTTGGGCGGATATCTGCCAAAATGTCACTCTTTTTTAATGGCTTTTTACCATTATTTTTCGGTCAATTGTGGGTGGGTATAGTCCGAAATCATCACCTAAAATAATTGCATCTTTCTCTAAAATAATTATCGCTTCCTCTAAAATAATTGTATCTTTCTCCAAAATAATTGTCGCTTACACTAAAATAATTGTCATTTGCACTGACACAATTGCATCTTTCACTGACACAATTACATCTTTCTTCAAAACAATCATCACTTTCTATTAAACAATCATCATTTTCTCCAAAACAATCGTCACTTTCTCCAAAATAATCGTCACTTGCGGGAAAATTGCAAATATGTCGAATACACTTCTGCAAGTATCACAAAATTTTTTTTCAATTATTGGGGTTGGATCTTCAAAACTTAATTTTGTATTTTAAAATAACAGGATTATCATCTTCATTTATATCTCCCATCCTGTTCAAAATTATATCGGGGACTTGCCCTTTTTCTTTATTTTCGGCTAATTTGCCTGCATAAATAATTGAATAAAACACATCGCGATCAACGGTTTGCGGATTATCATAACATCCGGCATGTACATCTCCTGTTACGTTTTTCATATTGAAACAGATTCCTTCCTGCCTGTTTTTGTTGAAAATGCCCAGATAATAATCTCCTTTTGCGAAAAAATTGCTGACAATGTAACGGTCTGTTTCAAAGAAAGTAAACTGATTTATATAGTCGGATTCCCGGATTATCTTTGGAAACATGTCTGATCTTACATTCGTTTCCAAATAATCGGTTGGAGGAAAAAGAAACCCTTCAAAGTTTACCGTATATTTTAACATGCATGTATCCGCGGCTATTTCATAAACCTCGTTTTGATATGGATGTACAAAATAAGAAGTCCGTTCTCCGTGCGTAAAAGGAGAAGACCATCTCGTAAGGTATCCTGTCTGCACTTTCATTGGCGCTGCGGTATACTGCACATTATAATTTTTATCCGTAACTGTTAAATGAAACGGATACGTTTCCTTTTTTGAATGTATTTCCAGTGTATTACTCCATAAATATGCACGATTATTTATTGATACGGAAAAGTAAGTAGCGTCGATTTCACATGCTTCCTCTCTGATAAACTCATACGTATTGCAATCAAACAATATGATTTTATTTTGAGCGACGTCCTTAACATATAACATGTCATCACGGATTGATATGGAATGAGGTAAAATATATTCTCCGGGGCCTTGTCCCGTACTTCCTGTCGAATGAAGAAACTTCCCTTTCATGTCGAAAACCAGAATGTTTTTCCCGACAGGAAAATTCAAAACAAATATTTTTTCCTTATGAATAATCATTTGTTTAATAACTGCTATTTGACAGGAATCCGATGTCTCAAGTTTGATTATGTCTACATCGGACAGCATTTCCGGCAGAGAAACATTTTCACTGTAATTAAAAAAAACCGTATTGCTTTCTTCGTCTTTATTGCATGAAAAACACAAGACAGCAAGAAAAATAAAGTACATCTTCTCCATTATAAAATTCCGTCTGTTCATATCATTAAAATTTTTCCTGCAATATTACGAAATAAAAACAATACACGCACATTATTTTTTTAATTTCGAAGACAAAAGGAATAAATATAAAACAGCGATGCCCAGTATGATTAAACCTCCGGCCTGCGTACTCATCAGATCAGTCGCTTTCCCCATCAACAGCGGGAAAACGGTTCCGCCGATAAGTCCCATGATCATCAGTCCCGATACTTCGTTCTTGCGGTCGGGCATACGGAGCAGCGCCTGGGACACGATTACCGGGAAAATATTGGAATTTCCCAGTCCTGCGAGGGCAATACACGTATAAACGACTTCCTTGCTGTGGAAGAATATTAACCCGGCAATTGCGACTGCCATCAACAGTACGCTGACCGTAAAGAACGTCCTGCCCGACCACCGCGCCAAAGCAAACGCGCCGATAAGGCATCCCGTAAGACGGAACAGAAAATAGACGCTCGAAGCAAAGCCGGCATCTTCGCGCGACATGCCGAAATATTCCTTCATCACCTCCGGCGCGGTCGTATTAATGCCTACATCAATCCCTACGTGACACATGATCCCGATAAAGGGAAACAGGATAACGCCGTTTCCCAGAAGTTTTATGCAGTTGAGGAAACCCAGGCCTGCGCCCGGTTCTTTTTCTTCCTCAATCTTTGTCGCGCCCAGCCAGAGGGTTGCGAGAACGGATACCGTCATGAAAACGGGAAACAGCAGTTTCCAGTCGCCGAAAGCAACGGAAGCCCACGTCGCGACGACAGGTCCGAAAAACGACGCAATCGCTTTCACAAACTGGCCGAACGTCATCGTGCTCGCCAGCCTGTTCTCGTTTATCAGATTCGATATAAGCGGATTGATAGAAACCTGTATCAGGGTATTTCCTATCCCGAGCAAACTGAATGAAATCATCATGACGGGAAAGTTATATCCGAGCACAGGCGCTGACAGCGCCAGCGACGTCACGGCAAGACTCAGCACGACCGTTTTCCGGCGTCCAATCCGGTTAATCAGAAGTCCCGCAGGCACCGACAGAACAAAAAACCAGAAAAAAGCCATTGCCGGCAACAGTTTTGAAACGGAATCCGAAAGGTTAAAGTCTTCTTTTACAAAATTGGTTATCGCTCCCACAAGGTCAACAAAACCCATAACAAAAAAGGCCAGCATGACCGGAAGCAGTTTCAACAGTAGATTCTTTTGTGTCATTATTTTTAATTTTTAAGATAGATGTTATCGTATCAACGATTCCCCGTATGGCGGCCATGCGCCCTGCCGGGTGCAGACGAACGCGGCGATATCGACCGCTTTCCGATGCGCTTCCCGCAGCGATTTGCCCGTCAGGACGGAATATACAAAAGCGCCCGAAAAAGCATCGCCCGCACCGACCGTATCGGCAACCGTCACTTCGGGCGTGGGAATCACGGACGTTTCCGACGGCGAATAAACCGTACTCGCAACGCTCCCTGCCGTCAATATCAGATAACGCAGGCCATACCGTTCCATCATCCCGCGGCAAACTTCGCCGTCGCTCCCTTCCAGACCGAACATCGCCCGGAGCGCAACCAGCTCGTCATCATTCAGTTTAAATACGTTGGCTTTTTGCAGCGATTCTTCAATCAGTTCTTTCGAAAAGTAATGCCCGCGCAGATTGATGTCGAAGAAAAGAAGCGCCTCCGCGGGCGCACATTCCAGTAACGCCCTTATCGTACGGCGCGAAACGGGCGAACGTTGAGCCAGCGTGCCGAAACACAGGGCGTCGACCTTCCCGGCCAAATCAATCGCCTGCTGCGTCAACGGCAGATAGTCCCACGCCACTTCTTCCATAATCGTATAGGAAGGCGAGCCTTCGTGCAGTTCCACCAGCACGCGCCCGGTCGGGTGTTCCACCTTTTCGATGCAGTTGCGTATGCGGTTTTTCTCCAGTTCCCGGACGATTTCCGCACCGAAAGCATCATCCCCGACAGCGCTGACGGCACAGCCCTCGGCGCCCATCTGCGTTGCATGATAAACAAAATTTACCGGAGCGCCTCCCGCTTTTTTCCGGTCGGGAAACACATCCCACAGCAATTCGCCAACACCGGCGATTAACGGTTTCCTGTCTTCCATGTTGTATAATTTTAAATCTGACATATCTTAAAAAAACGGTCATATTCGCAATGGAAGCAGCCATCTTAATGAATAAAATTCTGCCGCCTGCGGATTATTATTTCCAGATAGAACTCATGGAATACACTTTTAATTCCTTTATCTCTATATTATTACCCCAGAAATGAAACCCTTCGCGGTTGCCGCCTTCGGCCTTCCTTTCCATCGAACAGGAATATGCCCCGCCGTCAATGAAAACTTCCACGGATGTCCTGTCAATAATAACATCAGCGGAAATCTCCATGCTTGTCATGTCGTCCGGCGAATAGAAAACACCGTTTACCGTGTTGAAATTTATATCATATCGCATGAGTTGCCGGCCGTACAGGTTGAATCCCGCATCCGTCGCGTGGGACAGCTTAATCGTAAACCGCACCCGGAGACAGTCCGCATCACTGTACGGATGCAGCAGTTCGTCAGCCTCTTTCGCCCGTAAGGCGTTCTTCTGCAAAACAGGCGTTTGAAGCCGTTCCACTTCCTTCACCGGATAACTGAAAAGGCGCACCCCGTCTTTCGTCGTCCGCAAAGTCAGCTCCGTCGGCAGAAGCATCAGGCTGTTAAACGGCATACCGGGATGAGAGATGCGTCCCCAGCCGATCTGGATGCGCCTGCCGTCGGAATCGGGAATGTTCGTATACGTTTGCGCCGCGTAGAGGGAACCTGTCGTATAATAATATTTCCCCGCTTCGGGCGTGAACGTCCTGCCGTCGAACGACCCGATCATATACGTTCCCGAAGCGCCGTACATCACCCATTTCCTGTTGTTTTCATCCCCGTCGACCGGCAATTCGAACAAATCGGGACATTCCCAGAATCCCGTCGTATGACTTTCGTATTTCCAGTCCTTCAAGTTGGGAGACGTATAGATGGAATGTCCGTCACGCTCGTTCAGCACCAGAACCCATTCATTGTTGGGTTCATAGCGGAAGACTCTGGGGTCGCGCGTGTCATTGCTGTTCCACTTCGCTTTGGAATCGATGACGGGATTGCCTTCGTATTTCGTCCAAGTCCGCCCCTTATCCTGACTGTACGCGATGCATTGAACCTGTTTAGACCCGTCGGCCGTATAAACGGCAACCATAGCCGGCGTATTTCCCCTGTTAAATCCGGCCGTATTCCCGTAATCAATAACCGCCGAACCGGAAAACACCGTCCCGTGTTCGTCGGGATACAGTGCAACCGGCAGTTCTTCCCAGTGAATCAAGTCCCTGCTGACGGCATGTCCCCAGTGCATATTACCCCATTCACGTTCGTAAGGGTTATGCTGAAAGAACAGATGATACTCCCCTTCGTAGAAAATCAGTCCGTTCGGGTCGTTATGCCAGCCTCTCCGCGGCGTGAAATGCAGCTGCGGACGGTTCTCCTCCCTGTACAGATTCTCCTGCCCCGCAATCTCATCCGCCTGATAAATATTCCGCAGCCCTTCCTCCTCCCCGTCGTACGATATTTTAATCTCTTTCCCCTTAAACGCGGAGACATCGCAGAAAACCCAGTAATCCGCCACCCCTGACGCCA
>JAITDQ010000065.1 GCA_031282485.1 Tannerella sp.
GTACCTGTGCCATTTCCTGAACCGGCCGCAGGAGATGAAACGTGAAATCATCGACCTCATCCATGCTTATCCCCGTGTGCCTGTTTACAAATACGGCTTCTTCAACGGATGGCAAACCGAATCGCTCTGGAAATAACATGTAAACCAACCGTTTCAATTCTGTTTTTTTGTTATTGTCCGTTCGCCGGCTTGCTTCTTAATGCCCTGAAAACAAACGATAGACCCCGTGTTCCACAAATTGACGGATTCATAACGCTTTTGCAGCGAGGAAAGCAAATCTTCTTTTCTCTGAAACGGCGGCGTAAACCAGCCCATCGGAGTGTAGAAATATTTGACAAAACAGTCGGTACGTTTCCGTTCTCCTTCGACATAACAGCATCCCACGAACATTCCGCCGCGTTTCAGCACACGTTCCGTTTCCCGGAAAGCCGCTTCCCTGTCGGGGAAAGCATGAAATCCGTTCATGGAAAGCACCATATCGAAGGCGCTGTCTGCAAAGGGGAGATTCCCGACGTCCCCCTGCATACAGGTAACATGCTGAAATTCACCGCCGGAAAATTTCCTGCGGGCGTTTTCCATCATTGCTGCGGAATAATCCATGCAAATGATTTCGGCGTTGCTCATACGCGCATACTTTTCTTTGGTAAACAGGGCTGTACCTGCCGGAATATCCAGCAGTTTACCGGAAAAATCATCCGGCAAAAGCGAAAGCAGTTTCCCCGTATATGCCGTATCCTGAAATCCCCACACGAGTTTGTTCCACCATCTTTGCGTGGTAAATATCCTGTCGTACCTGTCTGCAATTTGAGCGTATCTTTCCTTTGACATCATCGTGTTTACTTCTTTTTAAGCAGCCATTGTTCATATTCATTTACAGTCTCTTTTGAATTATGTTTTTTATTAAATTCTATTACCGTTTCGGGTATATCGCCATTGATAACCGAAAACATAAGCACAAAATCCTTCTTTGCGCCTTTAAACAGATTTTCTTTTTTCAATTCCTCCAGTATCTCAAGACACATTTTATAGACATTGTCTCTATATTCAGCCTGTTCTTTCTTTTTTGTATCTACTGATGTATATAGCAATCTGTCATTTATTTTATATAAATCATTACTGGAAGGTTTTATGTCCCATTCTTTGGGATAAAATTTCAAATATGATTGATATGCAGGATTACGGGTAGCATAACTGTTATAATGTTCATAAGTATTCACCGCAACCGATACTTCCCTTGCGTCCTCATCGCAATACAGGGCAAAACCGCAAATGTTAGCCATACCATATTTTCCCCTGACATCCTTAAAAACAAGGGAAACAACTCCCTTGAGACCGTCTTTAAACCCTGCGACTCCTGTTGCTTTCGACAGGTAATCCGTCTTGCCGTGAAATTCGTTCTGAAAAGCGTTATAATCTGTCCAGACTTTGTCCTTTAGCCAGTCGCTCTTATACTGCACGCGGGTTATCTCTAATTGAAAGGTTACATTCTTCTTATCCGCTACTATAAGATACCATTTATCAGGCACCTCTACCTTTCGTGAGGTGGTTTTAGTTCTCGGACGACCTCTGCCGGTAACGCCCCCCGTAGGCACTGAACTTGTTTTAGTCTCTTCATGTGCGGGAACAAATTTTTTTTCGACATACCGTATTTCACCGAATGGAATCAGGAAATACCAGAAAAAGAAAGCGCACAGTAACATTATTGTCGCTATTATCGTCATCTGCCGTCGTGTCTTACGGCGTGCGTGTTTTTTTTCTTCCTCTTTTGTCCTTTGATTTGTGCCGCAATGTTTATTCTTACACTTTTTGAAGAGGCTTAATTTCCAGCCGCAATACATACACCGCGAACCTTTTTCATGTTCAAGAAACGGTGTGCCTTTAAAAACATTCTCAAAAGTATTTGGGGGGAACGGATACACGTAGGATTCTGTTTTTCTCGGATTACCACCTGTGCAGAGATTTTCTATTTCCCTCAACGCGCTGCATCCGGCGAATGCTTCCGCCCCCAAGCAGATGCTGCAATGGGGGAAAGTGATGCTTTCCAGACTTGTACATCCCATAAACGTTCTGTCACCAATGCTGACTGTATCACTAAACTCTTTCGATGGCGGGAAAGTTATTTTTTTCAACCCGCTGCAACCCATAAATATTCCTGATGCAGATGCAAAAAGAGTGACACTATTACTGAGAACAGTGATTTCCCGAATGCCTGTACAGCCGGCAAACGCCTCACGCTCGATAACAAGATTTTTATTACCGGGAATGACAAGATCCGTAAGGCCGGTACAGTTCTTAAACGCATCTTCTTCGATGGAACACACGCTTTCGGGGAGGGTAATGCTTTTGAGCGCGGCGCAGCCCCTGAAGGCTCTTTTTTTTATATATTCCAGTTTTTGCGGCAGGGCGATACTTTCAAGCCCGGTACAGCCCTCAAACGCCGCTTCGCCTATTGTCGTAACGCCATCGGGAATTTTTATGCTTTTGACGCCGCTCTGGTTCTGGAAAGCGCAATCGTCGATACTCTCGGCGTCCGGCGGAAAGATGCCTACCGACGGATGATTGAGGATGATTGCTTTCTCATGATACAGTTTACGCGTCGTACTGCTAATCTCTATGTTTTTGAGGTTGTCGCAGCCGGCAAAAGCGTCGGGACCAATAGCTTCAACGTTTGGCGGAATCTTTATGCTTACAAGCGACGTACAGCCGGCGAATGCCCTGTCGCCTATCGTCTTGAGAGGTCTTTTGTTATCTCTGTCGTCTCCGTAGAATGTAACTGTTTTGAGATTTGTACATCCCTCGAAAGCGCCGTTTTTTATCTCTTTAAGGTTGTAGTTAAAGGTAATCTTTTGCAGTCCGGCAAGTCCCGCGAAGGCATTTTCACCGATTGAAGTAAGCGAGCCGCATATTTTCTCAATGTCCAGCAGCATAAGAAATTCGCAGTCCCGGAAGGCATTGTCGCCGATGATTTTAAAATCGCCCTTGAAGGATACGCGGGGCCTTTTATCTTTGGCAAGCTTCGCAATCCAGGCGAGCGGTTTTATTTTGTTCCCTGTCAACTCGATGTTTTTGATTTTATCGCAGCCCTCAAAGGCTCCCGGCGCCACGGCGGCTTTGGCGGAAATGCTTACGCTTTCCAGCGCGGCGCAGCCCGCAAAAGCGCCTTCCTTGAGGCTTTCAAAGTGTCCGGGAAGCGTTATGCTGCGCAGTTTCGCGCAGCCGGCAAAGGCGTTTTCTTCAATGGTTGTAAGGCGCTCGCTAAACCCGATAGAGGTCAAGGCAGTACATCCCTCGAAGGCGCCGCGGCTTATGCGGGAAACATTATAACCGAGAAGCACGTCAATCAATTTGGAGCAGCCGGTAAAGATCCTTTCGCCCATATTTTGCGGGGTTACTTCGATCTCAACCCGTTCCAGAGCGCTGCAACCGGCGAAGGCTTCGCTGCCAAGGGACTCCAGGTTTTTGCCAAACCCCGCGTAGCTCAGCGTCTCGCAGCCGGCAAAAGC
Source organism: Tannerella sp. (assembly GCA_031282485.1). Taxonomy (GTDB): domain Bacteria; phylum Bacteroidota; class Bacteroidia; order Bacteroidales; family Tannerellaceae; genus Tannerella. The sequence continues at coordinate 3,504 of JAITDQ010000065.1, forward strand.
TCTGTCGCCTATCGTTTTGAAAGGAGCGAAA
>JAITDQ010000081.1 GCA_031282485.1 Tannerella sp.
TTCGTAATGGTCTAAATATTGATAGAAAACTATTATTTTGTTGTCTTCGAAGCCATATTCACATCCATCTTCAATACCGTAGATAATCCGGTTTTTGTCATCCAAACGACGTGACCACATCTCTTTTTGAGAATATTTAAGAGGTTCCGGTTTTCCCGTGCCTTCACACGGATTCGTAAGAATCTCTTTTACAAGAGTTTCGAGCTTTTTTCGCGCAGAAATAGGATAAGACTTTAAGATTATTTTCTTATCCTGTTTTGCATTTTTTGTCTCGTATGCCTTCATCATACATCCCAAAAATGGTCAATATCGACAATACTGATTTCTCCGCGTTTTGCCTGTGCAAGGCTTTCCTGCATCTTTTTTGAGAATTTAACCTCTTCTTCTTCAATCGCTTTTTCTTTTATTTCTACTCCTTTTTCTTTGAAAAAAGACATTAAATCCTTTCCGTATTTACGCAAGTCGATACGTGCATAGGTCGGGATGCCTTGGGCATTGTGTTCGATGAATATTCCTGCTACTTGTGCCATAATTTTTAAATTTTTATTGTACAAATATATGTCTTTTTTTCAGATAAGCAATATATTCTTCTGCCGGTAAACTAAATGTCGTTAACCGTTTCCGTACCCCATTTTGTATTTGGGCTGTCGCCCATGACCAGTTCCAGGCGGCCGCCGTTCATGATGTCGGCGTAGTCGATGTAGCAGCGGCTGTAAGGCTGACCGTTCAGGCGGGCTGACTGTATATAAATGTTTTCCGGCGAATTGGCGGATACGTCTACGGTGAAGGTCTTTCCGTTGGGAAGATTCCAGACAATACGGTCGAACAGCGGCGAAGTCAGCTCAAAACGCGTTTCACCCGGACAGACGGGGTGTATCCCGCTCGCTGCAAGCACGTACCAAGCCGACATCTGGCCGACGTCTTCGTTGCCGACCAGACCTTCAACCCCGGTCTTGTAGGCATGTTCGCAGATGAAACGCGACCACCGCTGCGTTTTCCAGGGTTCGCCAAGCCGGTTGTACAAAAACGGGATATGGTGCACCGGTTCGTTGGCGTGATTGTAATAGTTGTTCCACAGCATATTGGCAGGGGTGTTTGCAAACATGCTGTCCAGGTCGGCAATAGTTGCCGGGCGACCGCCCATCAGTTCCGCCATTCCGTCGATGTCGTGCGGGACAAACCAGCCTTGCTGATAGGGGTTGGATTCGGCGCAGCCGTAATCCTGCTGAAGGCGTCCGTTGGGAGGCAGGGGGGCAAAGGAACCGTCGTTCAGGCGCGGACGGAACCAGTGCATTTCGTCACTGTCCCAGATGTTCCGGTATGACCGGGAGAGTTTAAGATATTTTTCCTGCTCGGACGTTTTACCCATCCGGCGTGCCAGTTCCGCCATGCACCATTCGGTATAGGCATGTTCGAGTGTGCTTGAGATTGAGCCGGAATGTCCCCGTTCGCCGTTGCCGAAACGTTCGGTCGTCGCTACGGCGTATTTCCATGCGAGTTCCGCGTCGAATCCGCGGATACCCTTGGCGTATGCGTCGGCAATGACGGATATGGCGGGATTGCCCAACATACAGCCGCTGTATGCGTTCAGGAATTCCCAGCGTTCGAGATAGCCTTCGCCGCTTTCTTCGGCAAGCGTGACAAGCGAGTTTATCAGGTCGTTCACCACGTCGGGCGAGATAATCGTTTGCAGGGGCATCTGGCTCCGGAAGACATCCCAGCCGCTGAAAACCGTCCGTTTGCGGAACGAGCCGGTCGTATGTATCTGCCGGTCGCCGCCGACGTATTTGCCGTCCGTGTCGCTGAACATGCGCGGGTCAATCATCGTGTGATACAGGGCGGTGTAGAAAATTGTCCGCTGCGCCTCCGTTCCTCCGCTTACGGTGATACGTCCCAGCGCTTCGTCCCACAGCGTGCGGGTCTGTTCGCGCACTTTGTCAAATTCCCAGCGGGGAATGTCCGCTTCGAGGTTTTTGCGTGCGCCGTCCTCGCTGACAAACGAGATTCCGGTCTTCATCAAAACCTGTTCGCCGGCGGAAGTTTCAAATTCGGTAAAAAACCCGATATGTTTTCCTTCGTATTCCCTGACGTCGCGGATAATCCGAGCTTTGGAGATGATTTGCCGGTAAGCGTCGCTCGCCACGTCATTAAGACGCCGCGCCTGCCCGTCGGGAATATCGGCGCTCCATACGCCGAAGTTTTTCAGAGGACGGGAAAACTGCGTACGGTAATATACGGTATACAGCCCTTTTCCCGCGCCATTGCCCCATCCGCCTTCGTTGGGCGTACATTCCATGCGTCCGGTGATGGTGTGGTCGTCAACGACGCGTACCGTTTGCCATGCCGAAGCGCCGGCGACCCTGCGTGCAAGGTCAATCTGTATCCGCGAGGTCTTGCTTTCGGGGTATGTGAACCGCAGCATGCCGGCATGAGGCGTGACGGTAGCCTCCGCCCGTATGTTGTAGTCGGTCAGGGTCACGGCGTAGTAGCCGGCCTTAGCCGTTTCGGTCGCCTTGTCGTACCGGGAGCGGTATCCTTCTTCCGGCTGTTCGGCTTTCCCGGCAACGACTTTGAGCTGGCCGGTCGTGGGCATGGTCAGGAAATTGCCAAGGTCGCCGTACCACCCGACGCCGCTCATTTGCGTCATGGCAAA
>JAITDQ010000104.1 GCA_031282485.1 Tannerella sp.
CGAAACGCACAAACTGAATTGGGACAATAAACTGACACTGGAATTTACCGGCGTCAATCCATCCGTACAAAGTATCCGTATTCGTCCGGCAGAAAAGCCGTTCACCGAAAACCTGAAGATTTTTATTTCGGAAGCACGTAAACGGGGAATGTATCCGGTACTGCTGACGCCTGTGCAACGACGAAACTTCGACGCAAACGGCAAAATCGTTAATACGCACGGAAAATATCCCGACGCTGTCCGTAAACTTGCAGGCGACGAAAATGTTCCGTTCATCGACCTTCATCAAATGACAAAAATCATGTACGAAGCATGGGGTGAAAAAACTTCCGTCTGCGCTTTTGTGCATTATCCGGCAGGAACATTTCCCGGACAGAACACAGAGTTGAAAGACAATTCTCATTTCAACGCCTACGGAGGTTACGAAGTTGCCCGTTGCGTTATTGAAGGTATCCGGCAAAATGGACTGACAGACATTTTGCAACGTTTACGTCCGGAGATTCGTCCGTTCGATCCTGCAAAGCCGGATGATGTTAAGAAATTCAATATTCCGCCAAGTCCATTTGTTGAAATTGCAAAACCTGACGGAAATTAAAAATAATAAAGTATGACACGTAAAAATAGAATTATCACAGCACTGCTCATTTGCAACATTCATTTTGCCGCGTTTAACGCTGTTGCTCAGGGTAATTTCCCCGACGGAACGCCTGTTCCCTCCTGGTTTTCGGAAACAAAAACGACAGACCTCAACTCCTTGGGACAAAAATATATTGTAACCGATTATGGAGTAAAAAACGACAGTACTGCTTTACAGACAAAAGTAATTCAATCGGTTATTGACCGTGCAGCCGGTGAAGGCGGTGGAGTAATCATTATTCCGAAAGGAGTTTTTCTTTCCGGTTCACTGTTTTTCAAGCCTAAAACACATTTACACCTCGAAGAAGGCGCTACGCTTAAAGGCAGCGACGACATCGCCGACTTCGAGATAGTCGTTACCCGTATCGAAGGACAGACGCTGAAATATTTTGCCGCTCTGATAAACGCCGACAGGGTGGACGGCTTTACAATTTCAGGCAAGGGAACAGTCAACGGCAACGGACTGCGCTACTGGAAAGCCTTCTGGTTACGCCGGCAATGGAATCCACAATGCACCAACATGGATGAAATGCGCCCACGGTTGATTTACATATCCAACAGTAAGGATGTGCAGTTGTCGGATGTAAAACTGATGAATTCGCCTTTCTGGACAACACATTTGTATAAATGCAAATACGTAAAACTCTTGAACCTGCATATAACCTCTCCGGCAAGTCCGGTAAAAGCGCCGAGTACGGATGCTATCGACCTGGATGTATGCAGCCATATTTTGGTAAAGGGGTGCTATATGGCAGTCAATGACGATGCAATCGCCTTGAAAGGAGGAAAAGGCCCGTTTGCCGACCAGGACGAAAACAATGGCGAGAACTGCAATATTATCATTGAAGACTGCACTTTCGGATTCTGTCACAGCGCACTCACTTGCGGAAGTGAATCGATTCATACCTGCAATGTCATTTTCAGACGCTCCAAGGTAGAAGGAGCGCACCGGTTACTCCAACTGAAAATGCGTCCCGATACGCCACAGCGCTACGAACATATCCTGCTCGATGAAATTACCGGAAATACCCACAGTATGATTGATGTGAAACCCTGGACACAGTTTTTTGACCTGAAAGGCGAAACCGGTATGCGTTTATCGTATGCGAATAATATTGCCATGCGCAATATAAAGTTAGACTGTAAAATCGCATTCAATATTGCAGATTCCAATCAGTATTACCTTTCCGGTTTTTCGTTTACAGATGTATCGGTAACGACCGAAAAATCTTCAGCCGAAGGAACTGAAATGATTAATGGATTGAATGTGAAAAACATGAAGATAAACGGTAAGAATTTTGCCGGAGAAACCGGAAAAGCACTGGAAACAGGAAACTAAGAAACAGTGAGAAAAGTTGTAACATTCATAATTTCATAATCATTAAACGGAGATTTATCCAATGAAAAAAATAACGCTGATAGCATTCACCTCTTTAACATTGCTGAGTTGTGCAAATAACGAGCGCTTTGATACCGATTGGCCCAAAATTACCAAAGAGACTAAACCATGGACTCGCTGGTGGTGGATGGGCAGCGACGTCGATTCTCTCAATCTTACCTGCAATCTCGAAGAGTTGAGCAAAGCCGGAATCGGCGGCGTCGAAATTACCCCGATTTACGGCGTGAAAGGTCGTGAAGCGCATTACATCGATTACCTTTCGCCTCGCTGGATGGAGGCGTTTGCTTACACGCGGGCGGAAGCCTCGCGTTTGGGCATGGGCGTCGATATGAACGCAGGAACAGGCTGGCCCCTTGGCGGACCGGAAATTACGACAGAGGATGCCGCAACGAAAGCCATTTTTCAACATTATTCATTAACCGGCGGCACGCAACTCAACGAAAAAATCGAAATAAAAGACAGAAAACAGAAAGATATTGCCCGCCTCGACAAACTGATGGCGTATTCCTCGAAAGGCGAAAAGTGGGACGTCACAGATAAGGTCTCTCCCGACAAAACCCTGAATTGGACGGCGCCACAGGACGGTGATTGTCGATTAATCGCTCTGTTCACAGGGAAAACGCTGCAAAAGGTGAAACGTGCCGCACCCGGAGGCGAAGGCTATGTACTCGACCATCTTAATAAGGAAGCCGTTATGCGCTACTTCGGAAAATACGACAAGGCTTTCCACGAAAACAACACGCCGTTTCCGGACAGTTTCTTCAACGATTCCTACGAAGTGTACGAAGCCGACTGGACGCCCGCTTTGCTGGAGGAGTTCGAAAAACGGAGAGGCTACCGGCTTCAGGATTATTTTTCGGAATTATTAGCCGACGGAATCAATGATGTTTCGATTCGCGTGATTTCCGATTATCGCGAAACCATCGGCGAAATACTGAAAGACAACTTTACGGAACCTTGGACGGAATGGGCGCATTCGCACAAGTCCGCCACGAAGAATCAGGCGCACGGTTCGCCCGCCAACTTGCTGGATTTGTACGCCTCAGTCGATATTCCCGAATGTGAATCTTTCGGTATTTCGGATTGCGATATACCCGGATTGCGGAAAGATTCTATCCGTAAAAAAAACGACGGAGACCCGACCGTCCTTAAATACGCTTCGTCAGCCGCTCACGTAGCAGGCAAAAAATACACATCCGCTGAAACATTTACATGGTTGACCGAACATTTCCGTACCTCTCTTTCACAATGTAAACCCGAAATCGACCAGATGTTTACCTCAGGCGTCAATCACGTTTATTTCCATGGTTCGACCTATTCGCCGAAAGATGCGGAATGGCCGGGCTGGAAATTCTACGCTTCGGTCGATATGTCGCACACCAACTCATTTTGGCGGGACGCTCCGGCGTTTTACGATTACATTGCCCGGACGCAGTCTTTTCTTCAATACGGTCAACCTGATAACGATTTCCTGCTCTATTTTCCGATATACGACATCTGGGCAAACCAGCGCGGACAGTATTTTACCACCTTTGCCATTCACGGTATGCGGGAACGTCTGCCCGAATTTTGTAGCGCAGCGGAAGAAATCATGCGATGCGGATATGACTTGGATTACATTTCCGATTATTACATCCAGAGTACGAAGGTGGAAAACGGTCTGCTGAAAACCGTCGGCGGAGCGACTTATAAGGCGCTGATATTGCCTTCGGTCAAACTGATTCCTGTCGCGACAATGGCACAGATAATCGAACTGACCAAACAGGGAGCGACCGTAATTTTTGCCAACCAATATCCTTCCGATGTTCCCGGGCTGTATCGTTTGGAAGAACGCCGAAACGAACTGAATATTTTGCTGGAGCAATATCCTTCGATTGATGCCTTTGACCAGGTTTCGGAAAATAAATTCGGCAAAGGAAAGGTCATTGTCGGCAGTAATTACAAAGAGATGCTCGCGCAAAGCAGGATATTCAATGAACCTTTTGTCTCCGAAATCGGCGGACAGTTAATTCGACGGAAAAACGATACAGGACATCATTACTTTATGACTTTGCTGAAAAACAATCCTGTTGACGGCTGGATACCTTTGTCGGTAAAAGCCCGAAGCGCGATGTTCTTCGACCCGATGAGCGGAACGAAAGGGAAAGCCGCAATCAGGGAAAACAAAGGTCGAACGGAAGTGTATCTGCAACTGAAACCCGGCGAATCGATTATCTTAAAAACCTTTGCCCATACGAATATTCAACTCGAAGACCGGAAATATTATGAAACGACAGGGAAAATCATTGATTTGAATAACGATTGGAGTATGCACTTTGTTGAAAGCGAGCCGCAAATAAAGTCGTCATTCAGATTGAATAAACTGACTTCCTGGACGGAACTCGACAACGATACGCTGAAAATAAACAGGGGAACGGCGCGATATACAAAGAAATTCGTTTTAAAAAAAGATAACAATGCGGAATACCGTCTGTGTCTGGGCGACGTGCGCGAAAGTGCACATGTCCGGGTAAACGGACAGGATGCAGGGATTGTTTTTGCCGTACCGTTCGAAACGACTGTCGGCAAATATCTGAAACATGGCGAAAATACGCTTGAAATAGACGTTACCGGTCTGCCTGCCAACCGTATTGCCGATATGGACAGACGTGGCGTAGAGTGGCGCATCTTCCACGAAATCAATTTTGTGGATATTACCTACAAGCCTGCCAGGTTTGATATTTGGGGAGTTGTTCCATCAGGCCTGTTAGGTACTGTTGTAATAAAAGAAATGAAACCAATTGTAATCACTCATTAATCAACAAAAAATGGAAAAGATTTGACGATGGTTCGGCAAAAAAGACAAAATCACGTTGTATATGCTCCGTTCCGTCAAATCGGAATGGAAGGTATTGTTACAGCTTTGCGCGATGTTCCCAACGGTGAAATATGGTCGCCTGGAGCATAGGGGAAGTACGTTGTAAAAAGCGATTTCCCCGAGGCGATTTTGTATCTATAATTATCACAAACCATAAAAAATGAAACAATTTATTCAAACGGATTTTTTTCGACTGTTGCGAAATAATTCTCAGGAGAACAATCCAACAAAAAAGTTAGGCAAAGCGTATGAAGAATTTGCGGATTTACTGTTTACAGAAAGCAATAAATTATCATTGCCCGATTAACCGTAACGCTATGTGTTATGCCAGAGTAGAATTTGCCTGCTTACAACATCGGAATGAAATGAAAAAAAAGTAACGCCGTATCTCCGTTTATCGAAAGAGCGATACGGCTTCTCGACATGCAGATTGCTTATGTCGAGAGGCAGATTCAATGAACAGAGGTTAAACAAAAATGCCCGCTTTGCAAGCCTGAAAATCCAAACCTCAAATTGAAATGGACAGGCAACGTAGTTGAATGGGTAGAACTGATATACGCCCTGTACGCAGCAGGGAAAATCAACAACGGAAAAACCTCCCTCAAAGACCTGTTCCTGCAAATGGGCGAAATCTTTGGCATTAAAGTAAAAGAATTTTCCAACTATTTCATGAGTATCAAACACCGGACGGATGGCCGCCGGACAAAATTCATGGATTTACTGAGGGATGCCGTACTGAAAAGAATGGAAGAGGCCGACCGGAAACCGTCGCGGAAATAAAAACGGAAGCACGGAGGAAACAGGCATTCAACCTGTTTGTCTGTGCATCTGTTTTGGAAGATTGAGGATAAAGATGTATCTTTGCAGTTGGAAATTTTCAAAAAAATGTCAGAACAGGAATTGAATAAAATCTTGTCCGAAGCCGTTTCGCTTCCGGCAGAAACAGAGATTGTCGAGTTCAAGGAAGCCAAAGAGGGTTACGACTTCGGCAAAATCGGAAAATACTTTTCAGCGTTGAGCAACGAAGCCAACCTGAAAGGCAAATCCTGTGCGTGGCTTATTTTCGG
>JAITDQ010000199.1 GCA_031282485.1 Tannerella sp.
TCGGCAAGCTCCCTGTTTTCGTCCAGGCCGCCGTAATATTCGTCGTGCTGGCTGATGTCGAGTCCGATTTTTTCGCTTTTCTCCGATACGCGCATGGGAATCATCTTATTCGTAATCCAGTAAAGGGCATACGTCATCGCGAAAGTGTAGACCGCAACGATTACAACCGCAAGGACATGCGCCCAGAACACCTGATAGTTCCCTTCTAAAAGGCCATGAACGAAAACGCCCGTCAGGATTGTGCCGACAATACCGCCGACGCCGTGTGTCGGGAAGACATCCAGCGCATCGTCCAGCGACGTTTTGTTTTTCCAGAAAACGGCGATATTACAGAGAATCGTCGTGACAAGCGCAATAAATATGCTTTCCCCGACCGTCACGTACCCTGCCGAGGGCGTGATCGCCACCAGCCCGGCAATGGCGCCGATTGCCGCACCCATTGCCGACGGCTTGCGACCGCACAGGCAGTCGAAAAACACCCATACCAGCATGGCTGTCGCCGAAGCCGTATTTGTGTTGAGGAATGCTTTCACCGCCACCCCGTCTGCCGCGAGCGAGGAACCGGCATTGAATCCGAACCACCCGAGCCACAGCATGGCGGCGCCCAGAAGTACGAACGGTATATTCGCCGGCGCATGGTTCTTTTCCCTGCGTTTGCCCAAAAAAATAGCCCCGCACAAGGCGGCTACGCCCGACGAAGCGTGCACAACAATACCGCCGGCAAAGTCGACGACGCCCATTTGACGGAGAAAACCGTCGGGGTGCCACGTCCAGTGGGCAAGCGGGCAGTAGACGAATATACAGAATAAGATAATAAACACCAAATATGCGGAGAATCGTACACGTTCGGCAAAAGAGCCTGTGATGAGTGAAGGTGTGATAATGGCAAATTTCATCTGGAACAGGGCGAACAGCGCCAAAGGAATCGTAGGCGTCAGGAACTCGTTGACTTTTGCGCCCACGCCGTCGAACATGAAAAACGTCGCAGGATTGCCCACAAACCCTCCGACATCATCCCCGAACGCAAGGCTGAAACCGAAAACAACCCACACAACGCTTATCACACCCATCGCAATAAAGCTTTGGAGGATAGTAGAAATGACATTTTTCTTCCTTACCATGCCACCATAGAAGAATGATAACCCGGGCGTCATCATTAATACAAAAATTGTTGCGGTTATCATCCACGCCACATTTGCCGGATTCAATTTTTCATCCGCGTCCCATATCCCTTCCGTTTCGGGCAAACAAATGCCGATAATACTGATAATGACCATTATGGCCATAAAAATAATCCATCGTTTCTTCATCTTTTTGAAATTACTTTTTGTAAAACAATTTAATATTCATGTATCATAATAACTGAAAACTGCGATAAAATCTTTCAATAAGAAAGTGCGCCGCAAAGATATAAAACATTATGGCATTTTACGCAATGTTTTTACGATAATTTTTTTATTTTTCCCGTAAACGTATTACAGGTGCAGGTTCGGTATATTAAAAGACGGGAACATTTGATGAAAAAAAGAGTGGTGTCCAAAAAGCAGTCTATTCGTCCCCGTATGTATGGAACAGTGTTCTGTAAGGCAGACGAATACATTAGCCGCAGAAAAGAGCTTTTTGGACACTCACATAAGGTTTTTGTTTTTGTTAATGATAAATTGATACTTTTTCTCTTAAAATGGCGACAAAGTTATTCTATTATATGCATAAATGCAATAAAATTGCGTTATATATTTTCAATCGGGATGAAATTTCTTTTCACAGGCCGTTTTTTTTGCAAAAGAGGTTATGAAATTGTTTGTTTTTGATGTTATGTTTTTATCTTTCGATTGTCTTTTAAGTAGAATGGTACAGGAACAGTTTAAAAAAGAGGTTTTGCCTTTACGGAATCAGCTGCTTTCATACGCCCGGCGGTTATTGGGCGATATAGAGGAAGCGGAAGATATTATTCAGGAAGTGTACATGAAACTGTGGTATATGCGCGGTGAGTTGCACTCTTTCAATAGTATAAGGGCGTTGTCGGTGCATATCACGAAAAACCTCTGCCTTAACCGGATTAAACTGCGTCGTGACCGTGTACGGGAAAGTCTGGACGGACTGGCTGTTTTAAACGAAGATCCCGAACCGGACATCGCACTGGAGCAGAAAGATCATGTCGGGCATATCATGCGGATTATAGACGGACTCCCGGAATTGCAGCAGACGGTTCTGCGGATGAAGCATGTCGAAGGGTTTGAGGTGGAAGAGATAGCGGAGTTGACGGGAAGTAATCCCGAAGCGGTACGGATGAATTTGTCGCGTGCCAGAAAGAAAGTAAAGGAACGGTTTTTTAAAATGCAGAAATTATGACGGATAAATATAAACATATTGAAGAATTACTGGAACGTTTTTTCGAAGGATATACTTCGAATACGGAGGAACAGGAACTGTACGGCTTTTTTGCAGGCAGCGGCGTGCCGGAGCATCTGTTACGGTATAAGCCGCTTTTCGCCTGTTTTGATGCAGGTCTGGAGGCGAAATTTTGCGAAAAGGAGCCTCCCGTCCGCAAGAGGCGATACAGAAGGCACCGGATTTTGTGGCCGGGCATAGCGGCGGCTGCTTTGCTGGCGCTGGTTTTGATGAATCCTTTTGGTTACGGCGACAAACCGTTTGACCCGTATGAAGGCAGCTATATCGTGCGCAACGGCGTACGCATAACGGATCCCGAAATCATTCGCCCGGAACTGGAAGCAACAGTCCGGCGGATATTGCAACAGCAGGAAGAAGCGGAACGTCTGGCAACGAAGATGATGAACGCGGACAACCGGTTTCCTGCCATGGAAGAGTATATACAGGCGCACCGCGACGCGATACTTGAACATGTTCAGGATGAAAATATCCGGGAAGAAGTTCGAAAAATGTTGGAGGAAGAATGACTAATTTTAAAATAAAAAAGAGTATGAAAACAAATCGTTTAATTATTACGGCAATCCTGATTATTACAGGAAGTTTTTTAGTGAATCTGTCGGCGCAGGAAGCGTTGAAAGCAGTAGTGAAGAAATGCGAAAACGCGGAAGGCGTGGATGTGAGTATCATAAGCCAGAAGGCAAAGGAGAAAAAGGAAACGAATACGATGACCAGCGTTTCCTTTAAAAATAACGAAGGGCTGAAAAAAGAAATTCTTGACGC
>JAITDQ010000219.1 GCA_031282485.1 Tannerella sp.
TTGGTGGGAATGGGATTAATGATATTGGGCTTGTCATACTTCATTGGCAACCAAAGGCAAACTATCACTCTATACAAAGAAAATGATTTGAAATACAGGTATATCAAAATGCAAGGACAGAATGACGAAGAAAGTCTTTATCAATTGGAGCAACAATTCAAATACAACGACTGCGTCAAAATTGTACGTAAACAGGTAGAAAGATATGAAAAACTGATAAGAGAACATATAGAGAAATTGTATCGGGTGAAGTACAATAGTGAAGAAATAGAAATGCTACAGAAACAGATAAAAATGACAAAATCACAAAAAATTAAGCGATAGATACAAGCCGCTGAAACACAGGAAATTACTTTTTTGAAGTTTTCTCTTCCAAATAAAAAATTTACCTTTGTACGTTTTTTCAAATAGAAACAGATGGACAAGGTACGATTAACATTATCTCAACTCGAACAATATCTTGCAAAGGCTGCATGGATATTGAAAGGTCCCGTGGATGCGGCTGATTTTAAGGTTTATATTTTTCCGCTTCTGTTTTTCAAACGCATATCCGATGTATATGATGAAGAATACAGGGAAGCCTTTGAAGAATCGGATGGCGATGAATTATATGCAAAAAATGCAGAGTTACACCGTTTTGATATTCCGGATGGGTCGCATTGGAACGATGTGAGAGGAATAACCGAAAATGTCGGAAGCGCTATCAAAGGAGCTTTTTCCCGAATTGAAAAGGCGAATCCCAATATTTTGGCGGGCATTTTTGGCGATGCGCCCTGGACAAATAAGGATAAACTGCCGGATGCTTTGTTGAACAGGTTGATGGAGCATTATTCGCAGTATAACCTTTCCAATTCTAATGTTGAGCCTGACATGTTGGGACAGGCATACGAATACTTAATTAAAATGTTTGCCGACCAGACGAACAAAAAAGCAGGGGAATTTTATACGCCCCGTTCGGTGGTTCGCTTGATGGGAATGATTACCGACGCAAAAGAAGGGGAAACCATCTACGACCCGGCTTGCGGTACGGCTGGAATGTTACTCGAATGTATCGAACACGTAAAACAAAGAGGCGGAGACCCGCGAACATTAAAACTTTACGGACAGGAAAAGAACCTGACCACGTCCACCATTGCACGGATGAATATGTTCCTGCACAACATCGAGGATTTTCAAATTAAACGCGGCGACACTTTACGTGAGCCGCAATTCTATGATAATGATACTTTACAGACTTTCAATGTTGTAATAGCCAATCCGCCCTTTTCGCTGAAAGAATGGGGCGCAGAAATATGGATAAATGACATATATGGCAGAAATATCGCCGGAGCGCCGCCTCAAAACAACGGTGATATGGCTTGGGTACAACACATGCTTAAATCAATGAATCCTCACGATGGACGGGTTGCTGTCGTATTACCTCACGGCGCATTGTTTCGTAAAGGTACGGAAGCGAAAATCAGAGCAGTATTGTTGGAAAAGGATTTACTTGATGCGGTCATAGGTTTGGGCGCTAACATCTTTTATGGCGCAGCTCTTTCGGCTTGTATTTTGATTTTCAGAGCAAAGAAAGAAGCGAAGAAAGCCCAGAAAGTTTTATTCATTGATGCAGCCGATCAAATCCGTACAGGCAGGGCGCAGAATTTTTTGGAAGAAGAACATATTTCGAGAATTTTTCAATGGTATGCCGATTGGAACGATGTAAAAGACCATGTAAAAGTGGCCACATTGGAACAAATCAGGCAAAACGGCTTCAATCTCAATATACCGCTGTATGTCGAAAAAGAAGTCATTGATAATCTGCCCTCACTGGAAGAAGCCTTGTACAATCTGGAAGAATCCGTACAGAAAGCCAATGAAGCGGAGCAACATCTGAAACAACTGTTAATCAATTTTACAGCCGTATGAGTTTGAAAGAATTAGAATCATATTTATGGGGCGCTGCGACGTATTTGCGGGGCGTGATTGATGCGGGCGACTACAAGCAATATATCTTTCCTTTATTGTTTTATAAACGGATTTGCGATGTGTATGACGAAGAATACCGGATTGCTCTCGAAGAAAGCGACGGCGATTTGGATTACGCACAGTTTGCCGAAAATCATCGTTTTCAGATTCCCGAAAAATCGCACTGGAACGATGTACGGGCGGTTACGGAAAACGTAGGACAAGTCTTAACCAAAGCATTCCGCGAAATTGAACGGGTGAACGCCTTACAGTTGCAAGGTATTTTCGGCGATGCGGAATGGACAAACAAGGAACGTATTACCGACGCCATGCTTTGCAATCTGATAGAACATTTTTCCGGTCGCAACCTGAGTATTGGCAGCGTGCCGAATGATATGCTGGGAGTAGCATACGAATATCTTATCCGAAAATTCGCCGACGACAGCGGACATACGGCTGCCGAATTTTACACCAATCGTACGGTAGTACGTCTGATGAGCCTGATTGCCGACCCGCACGAAGGCGAAAGTATTTATGACCCGACTTGCGGTAGCGGCGGTTTGTTGCTTAACTGCGCCATGATGCTGAAAGACGCCGGAAAAGAGCATCGCACTTTGCGCTTATACGGACAGGAAATCAATCTGATTACATCCGCCATTGCCCGAATGAATATGTTGCTGCATGGTTTTGAAGAGTTTCGTATTGAGCGCGGCGATACGCTGAAAGACCCGCGTTTCATGCACTCCGACGCTTTACAGCAGTTTGATGTTGTACTTGCCAATCCGCCCTATTCGATAAAAAGTTGGGACCAGAAATCGTTTATGAACGACCCTTTCGGACGCAATATCTGGGGAACGCCGTCGCAGGGTTGCGCCGATTATGCTTTTCAACAGCATATTATGAAAAGTCTGAACAGGAAAACAGGACGTTGTGTGATTTTATGGCCTCACGGTATTTTGTTTCGGGATGCAGAACGAGCCATGCGCACGAAAATGATTGAAAGCGACTGTGTAGATGCAATAATAGGGTTAGGCGCCAACCTGTTTTACAATTCGCCGATGGAAGCTTGCCTGCTGATTTGCCGTATGAATAAACCTGATGAACGAAAAGGAAAAATCCTGTTTATCAATGCTGTTGATGAAGTGAAACAGGAAAAGACGACGAGTTTGCTGGAAGAACGGCATATTCAAAAGATTTTCAAAGCATACAGGGAATACTGCAATATTCCTGGATTTGCCCGTGTAGTAGAGACGCAATGCATTGCGTCTCAAAATTATACGTTGTCTATTCCCATTTATGTTTCGCGCAACGGGGCAAAACAGGATGAAACTGTTTCATTGCAATCGGTTATCCGGCAATGGGAAACAAGTACAGAATCATTACAGCAATCTTTGAAGGAACTGATTAAAACGTTGGAGAAAACAAAATGAAAATAGATAAATCGAAGTGGAAAAA
>JAITDQ010000187.1 GCA_031282485.1 Tannerella sp.
ATCCCGGAACCGGACGGCTGTCAATCGATTCCCACGCGGCTTCATATTTCTTTTGCGCCGGAAGCACAGTCGGCAACAACAAACTCAAACAGAGTATTACGATTCTTTTTTTCATGATGTTTATATAATTATTCGTGATTCGGAAATAAGGGACTCAGGTCGACAGGCATTGAAAATCGCCGGCTGACGGCCATAATACCCGTCCCTCCGTTTATATTGCTGTATATTCGGATCGGTTCGGCCAGTCCGTAACTGGATAAATTTATCATCTCATTTGCATCACTTGCCCGCTGGAGTGAAAGCAGATAGTGGTAATACGATTCCGATATGGAGTATAACGAAACTATTCTCTGCAAACTCGGTAGATAGGGGTTATTGTACATATCGGTAGATTGGGTTTCCGTGATAACGGATGTGTAGAGTTGACCATTTATGATTTTATCCGAAAAAGCGCGACCGCCCTGTCCGTTGATGGTTTTTCCTGCAAATATACTGTTAATAATGGATTCCTGTTCTATAAAGACAGGGTCTAAAGAATAGTCAAGGTTGCCGACCATATTCGCCGGATTGGCGTTTTCTATGCGGATAAGGTAATAGTTAGCTGTCGTTGCATCGTCTTGAAAGGTGATTTGGTATTTAACTTCCGTTTTTCCCACTTCCGTCATATTGCCGTTTCCATCCGGGATCCATCCTGTCTGGTCGAATATTTCCCGGCTGGATATGTCGATATGTTCAATCTTTACTTCAGAGGGTATGACGTCTTCAGCCCATACTGTGCCGTACTTTGTTGTTACCGCAAGTTTTATCCGGTCTCCGCTTTTGGGAGAACAGGTTGATTTGTACAGGCCGGCGGCGGCGTCCCACTGTAGTTGTTCCGCAAAAACGCCGTTAACGGATAATTCCACCTTTGCGTCTGCGATTATCTCGAACCGGCCGGTATCGGTAAAAAACAAAGTTCGGCTGACGCTCGCCATTACGATAGTATCCGGGGATATGGCGCTGTTTAAGACAAGTTTCGGTTCTCCCCGGAAATTCTCCATATCAATCTCGCTGTAACAGGAGAATAATAGCGGAAGAAAAATTAAGGCCGACGCAAAGAGTTGCTGATATCGTTTCATGATGATTAAAATTTATACGTGTATGAAATGGATGGAATGATGGGGAATATGCCGATTGTCCGGAATTGGGGACTGACTTTTCTCTCGGGGTGTCCATCGTAAAGTGTATGCTTCTGTATGACTATCGGATTCAACCGGCAATATGCATTATAAACGCTTATGTTCCAAATTCCCATGCGTCCGTTCGCCTTGGGACAGTACAGGTTGATGCCCGCATCCAGACGGTGATACGCCGGTAAACGGACATTGTTCCGGGTTTCATAATAACTGATGCCCCAGGGGTCCTGATACGGATTGGACGGTGCGAGAGCGCTGCCGAAGCCTGCGGAGGGCAGATCCTGATAGTCTTCGAGTGAAAGCGTAATCCGGTTACCCGTCACGTACGTCCAGCTTCCGTTAAACTCGACCTTCCTGTTCGGCTTATAATTAATTACCACATTTATTTTATGGCGGTTGTCATACTTTGCCGGGAACCGTTTCCCCTGATTGATTTCGTCGAACTGCCTGTCCGACCACATCAACCCGTAGCTGACCATACCGTTGATTTTCCCGCTTTCTTTTTGAGCCATCCATTCCACGCCATACGACCGGCCCCTGCCGGATGTCAATTTCTCGTCCCAACCGGTGGAAACAGGCATAAAACTATACCCTTCCCTGTATTCAAGCAGATGATTCATCCATTTATAATATCCTTCTACCGAGAAGAAATACCCTTTCGGATGCTCATAGTAAATTCCGGCGGACGCCTGGTCGCTGACAAGCGGTTTGAAATGCCGGTTGACCGGCATCCAGAAATCGGTCGGCAAACTGACGTAGCTGTCGCTGATTTGCTGCACATACTGATTCATCCGCGAATAGGATGACTTCAAACTTATTTTTTCGGACAGCAGGACACGGACAGACGCACGCGGTTCCAGCGCCTGCCGGGTTTTCGCCTGCACATTGAACACGCTAAACCTCAATCCGGCGTTCAACCGGAAAACAGGCGACAGGCTCCAGTCGTCCTCCACATAGAAAGCCGTTTCATGGGCGGAAAGCGATTCGCTGTTTTGGGATAATTCCGTATCGGAGGTGTTGAACGTTGTATAAATCCTGTTTAATTCGGGCAGGAAACGATGATGTATGTAATTACCGCCGAAGTTGATATGATGTTCCGGCGCAGGGCGATAATCGAAATGAATCCGGGCGCCGGTGTCATCTATCCCGTTTTCCGTTGTCTTTTCGCTCCGCCGTTCTTCGTAATCGCTGTCGTTCTTTTCGCCGGAGCTGTCGAATACATTCCGCCTCAAAGCCGACGCATAATGCGTGAAGGAGGGTGTCACTTCCATTTTCATCTTATCACTGAACGCATACGACCATCCGGCTGAAACCATGACATTTCCCCAATTCAGGTGCGTAATGTTCTCATTTACGAAAAACATTCCTTCTTCCGAGAAATACTTTTCCCCAATCTTGAAATAATCATTGCCGTAATAAAAGTTTATGCAAGCCCGGCTTCGCTCGTTAAACGAATGGTTTATTTTCGCGTTCATGTCGGTAAAGGCGTAGCGTCCGGTGATTTTTTTCCCTGCGTCTTTATCCTTCCTGTTCTTAATGGCCAGTGCAGGCACGGATAAGGCGTCCAGCCACGAGCGTCGTGCCGAAAAATTGAAGGAAGTTTTCCCCTTAACAATGGGGCCTTCGATATTCAGGTTCCCGGAGGTAAGCCCTAACATGACGCTTCCGTGATAATCTTCCGCGTTTCCGCTTTTGGTGCGGACATCCAGCACGCTCGACAAACGACCGCCGTATTGCGCAGGAAAGGATGATTTATAAAATACTACGTCGTCAACGGATTCCACATTAAACGCAGAAAACAGCCCACCCAAGTGAGTGACGCGATAGAGCGGTATCCCGTCGAGCATAAACAGATTCTCATCTTCATTGCCGCCGCGGACGTACATTCCCGCCAGTCCTTCCGTACCTGCCGATACGCCCGGCTGTGTTTGCAAAGCCTTAATAATGTCCGCCTCGCCGAATACGGCCGGAATGTTTTTTATCTTTTCCCGGTTAATGGTCAATGCGCCCATTTGCGGGGAAGTTAACAGGTTGATTTTAGACGTAGTGACCGTTACCTCCTGCAACAGCGTTGCCGATTTTTCCAAATAAACGGTTATCTGCGAATCGGGAGAAAGAGCTGCAATGGTAATCGTTTTCTCCGCATAACCGATATGAGATATTTTTAATTGAAGATTCTTTGCCGGAAGCGACAGGCTGAAAAAACCTTCTTCGTTCGTGTACGTCCCGGTTTTCGTACGCAATTCAAATATGGTGACATTCAGGATAGCTTCCCGACTATCAGCGTCATACACATACCCCTTCAACGTAAACAGCGGTTCTGCAGCCCGAACGCTTTCTTCGTGAAAAACAAGAAAACAGACAATGCTTATTAACAGGGAAGAATACTTAATATGAATCATGCTGTAATTTATTTTCCGGCAAATATAATACAAGGTCATCGGAAATCATTCAAAATAACTATTAAATATAAACAATGAGGGCAATTTCATACCGTTAAATCCGAAAAGCGTATGAAAACCAAACGGTCATTAATCTGAATTTCAGTCCGCTCATCCGAAAGGAAGAAGTTTTCAGGGCACAACCGACGATAACGGTTATATTGAAACACATATATAAGTATGCAACTTGTTCACCTCACACATGTTCACAACAAATTAATATTCAAACAATAAAAAAATATTCAAAACAACTTGTATATACAATTTTTTGTCGTAACTTTGCCGCGGA
>JAITDQ010000250.1 GCA_031282485.1 Tannerella sp.
TTTGGAAGGGTATAAAACGGCGACTGAAATACAGGAATAATTGCACAATAGATTTTTTTTGTACTTTTGCACGCCGATTTATGTTGTATGTTACATGAGCGAGGTGCGAAATTACATAAGGTTGCCGTTGCGCAATTTGGAACAGGGTAAGCATACTTTTGATTTCAGTGTGAATACCGGTTTTTTTTCTGAGTTTCAGAATCCTGAGATACTCGAAGGTACGGTGGAAATATCTCTGGATGTTGAGAAGTTCAGTCATTTTATGAATGTGATTTTGTTTTTTTCGGGGACATTGACCGTTACGTGCGATCGCTGTCTTGAAGATATTGATATTCCGGTTGAAGACGAATATCTGTTATCGGTCAGGTTTGGCGAGGCGCCCGACGAGCCGGAAGACGAAAACCCGAACGAAGATGTAATGTACGTAAATGCGGACGATGATGAAATAGACCTTACGGTCTATGTTTACGAAAGCATCTGTTTGGCATTGCCGATACAGCGGGTGCACGAAGACGACGAAAACGGAAACAGTCTTTGTAACCCCGAGATGCTCAAGTATATTATTAATAATTAGATAGAATTAATGATTTTTTTAACATTTTAAATTGTATAAATAATGGCACATCCAAAACACAGGACGTCGAAACAAAGAAAGCACAAACGTAGAACTCATTATAAGGCTGAAGTTCCGACACTTGCTTCATGTTCGAATTGCGGCTCGGCGGTTCTTTATCACAGAGTATGTCCCGAATGTGGATATTATCGTGGACGGTTGATTATCGATAACAGTTCTGAATTATAGTATTTTATAAGATAGACAGAGATGAAAATCGGGCTTGATGTAATGGGAGGAGATTTCGCTCCGAGAAACGAAGTCTTGGGAGCGATTGAGGTACTTCCTGAACTGCAAAGCAGTTCGGAAATAATTCTTTTTGGAGACGAAACACAAATTAAAGCCGTTTGTAACGAAAAAGGCTTTAACGCCACCGAATTTCAGATAGTTCATACCACCGAAGTAATTGGTATGCACGATCATCCGGCAAAAGCGTTTTCTCAAAAACCAAATTCAAGTATGGCTACGGGATTCAAATATTTGTCTTCTGGGTTTATCGACGGCTTTGCTAGCCCTGGTAATACCGGAGCAATGATGGCAGGAGTGATGTACACCGTAAAAACCATTGAAGGGATTTTGCGCCCGTGCATTTCCTGTTTTTATCCGATTATCGACGGTCGATGGGGACTCCTGCTCGATGTGGGACTGAACGCCGATTGTAAACCCGAAAACCTTTATCAGTATGCCATACTCGGCTCGCTGTACGCCAAAGGAGCTTTGGGTTCTGAAAATCCAAGAGTAGCACTGCTCAACATCGGCGAAGAAGAAACAAAGGGAAATATCGTTGCCAAAGCCGCTTACGAACTAATGAAAAACACAAAAGACTTCAATTTCGTAGGCAATATCGAAGGTAACGAGCTGATGACTGGCGAAAAAGCAGATGTAGTCGTTTGTGACGGATTTGTAGGAAACGTGATACTGAAAATGGCGGAAAGTTTCTATCGTCTGGCTGCTTATCAGGGAATAGAAACTGACTTTTTCAGTAAATTGAACTACGAATTTCATGGAGGAACGCCTGTTCTTGGAGTGAATGCTCCGGTGATAATAGGACATGGCAGTTCGTCACCAAAGGCTATTAAGAACATGATTCTCAATACGGAGAAAACTATTAGAGCTAAAATGCTCGACAGAGTAACGGATGTTTTCAAAAATTCAAGTTTCAATAAAAATGATAATTTAGTATAAATTAAGAAAAAGAACAACATGAGTAATACCCGAATAAGAGCAGCCATAACAGGCGTTGCCGGATACCTCCCTGATTATATACTTACTAACGAAGAACTTACTCGAATGGTCGATACCAGCGACGAATGGATAATGACCAGAGTAGGAATACGTGAAAGACATATTCTCAAAGAAGAGGGTAAAGCAACATCGGATATGGCTGTAGAAGCAGTGAAAAGGTTATTCGAAAAGACAGGAACAAAGCCAAATGAAATCGATTTACTTGTATGGTGTGGAGTTTCGCCCGATATGCCGTTTCCAGCTACTGCAAATATTATTTCCGACAAACTCGGCGTAAAAAATGCGTTTAGTTTTGATATAAATGCAGGTTGCTCAAGTTTCTTATTCTCTTTAGTAACGATGGCACAATTCATCGAAACGGGCAGATGTAAAAAAATTGTTCTCATTGGCGCCGAAAAGCTCACTATGTATGTCGATTACACCGACCGCTCTACTTGTCCTCTGTTCGGCGATGGAGCCGGCGCTGTGTTGATTGAACCTACTACCGAAAATTTCGGAATTATCGATTCTATCACGCAATCAGATGGATCTGGAAGAAAACATTTATACCTTCCTGCAGGAGGTTCGTTGCTCCCTGCAAGTATCGAAACGATAGTGCGTCGTCAGCATTATATCATTCAGGATGGACAAGCAGTGTTCAAAGCGGCTGTGTCGAAAATGGCCGACATAACGATGGAACTGATGAAAAGAAATAATCTCACTTCCGACGATATCGCGTGGTTAGTGCCTCATCAAGCAAATCTGCGCATAATCGGCGCTACCGGAAACCGTATGGGACTTCCGAAAGAAAAAGTCATGATAAACATCGACAAATTCGGAAATACTTCATCGGCAACCATACCTTTATGTCTGTGGGATTATGAATCGAAACTGAAAAAAGGCGACAATCTGATGATTGCTACTTTTGGTGCAGGATTCACTTGGGGAGCAATATATTTGAAATGGGCATACGACGGCGTGAAAGATGCCGTATCTAAAGGCTCGACAAGAGAATTGTAATTAGTATTAGACAAATAGGGGTCCCATAGTTCAAGGGATAGAATAGAAGTTTCCTAAACTTTTGATGCAGGTTCGAGTCCTGCTGGGACTACAAGAATAAATGGGAAAAATAAATGAGGAGAGTGTCGGTTTTTCAAAGTCTAAGACGTGAATAACTTTTCGTTATTTTCAATCAAAACGTTGATTTTTCTGTTTGTTTGGTGGTTAATGATTTGAGGTTAAATGCTTGTTGATGAGATATCAGGTTATGTATATCCGTTCCAGTGAAAGTATAAAAATCGTTATTAAGAAGATATTCTGCATTTTCCTGAACCTGTATGCTATAATATCCTGTCGGAGAAAGCAAATTGAGTTGGAAATATAGAAAACCATCATCGTGAAGTTTTTGTAGTCGGTAATGTCCATATACTGATAACGGTCGAGATGCGCTAAAATGATGCTGTATCCTTTTTTCTTTATCTTTTTGATCGTTTCACGAAAATTCAGAGGAGG
>JAITDQ010000317.1 GCA_031282485.1 Tannerella sp.
ACGGACTGCCGCCTGTATGTGACGGTAGAACCGTGCGTGATGTGCGCCGGAGCGATCGGCTGGTCGCAACTCCCGGAGCTGATATACGGCGCCCCGGACGAGAAACGCGGTTTTACCGTATACGCCCCCCGCGCCTTACACCCGAAAACGGAAGTCCGCCGCGGCATAATGGAAGATGAATGTGCCGCCTTAATCAGGGATTTTTTCAAAAATAAACGTTGAGTCAGTTGTCAGAAAATATACGTTACGACCTCAACCATTTAATGATTTTATGCGTGCGGCGACTTCTTCCATCAGCCATTTGGGGGTTGAGGTCGCTCCGCATACGCCTACACGACGAACTTCGGGCGGTAAGGGTTCGTTTATCGCCGAGGCGTCGGATATAAAAACGGTGTGGGGGTTTGACTTTTTACATTCTTCGAACAGCATTTTTCCATTCGAACTTTTTTGTCCTGCGACAAAATACACCCAATCGTGTTTCGATACAAATTCCTTAATTCGCGGCAACCGGTTTGCTACCTGACGGCAAATCGTATCAAAATAGCGGAAACGCATACCCTTTTCCATCCGCGACTCTATCATTCCGACAATCTCCCGGAATCCGTCCAACGGTTTTGTCGTCTGTGAAAAAAGCACAATCTCACGCGAAAAATCAAGTTTTTCCAAGTCTTCGGGTTTTTCGATAACAACCGCCGTCCCTTCGGTCTGTCCGACGAGGCCGTTCACTTCCGCATGTCCTTTCTTTCCGTATATGACCAATTGCACATCCTGACCTTTTATCTCCCGATAACAGTCATATATACGGCGTTGCAGCTTCAATACAACAGGACACGTAGCATCGACTATTTTAATCCGGTTCTTCTTCGCCACGTCATACACCGAAGGAGGCTCGCCGTGAGCGCGCAACAAAACGGTTTGATCTTTAAGCGCGGAAAATTCATCATGATCGATAGTCTGCAAACCCAGCCTTTTCAACCGTTCCATTTCAAGGCTGTTATGTACGAGATCGCCTAAGCTGTATAAATCGCCGTCTTTTTCCAACTCACGCTCCGCACTTTCTATTGCATTGACGACGCCAAAACAGAAACCCGAACTGTTATCTATTTCAATTTCTACCATTTATACCGTTTCATCAATTCTCTCCCGAAAAAGGCGACGTTCCTTTTGTCGCACAGTCCATCACCCGGTTATACTGTTCCAGCAACCAGGCCTTCTGCTCCGGAACAGTCATATCCGTATTATCAAGCACGAGTGCATCATCCGCTTTGCGCAAAGGCGCTACACTTCTCGTCATATCCTGATAATCACGACTTTTGATATTATCCAGTATTTCCTCGAACGAGGCGGACACGCCTTTTGCCTTCAGTTCGTCAAGGCGGCGCTGCGCCCTCACTTCCGGCGTTGCCGTAACAAAAACTTTCAGTCCCGCATCGGGAAAAACAACCGTACCTATATCGCGTCCATCCATAACAACACCTCCACCGGCTCCCATAAACCGCTGTTTCTCAACCAGCGACGCACGGACAAACGGCAAAGCCGCTATACCGCTTACATGATTTGCCACTTCCATACTGCGTATTTCCTGCTCCACATTTTCACCATTAAGGTAAGTTTCGGAAAAACCCGTCGACGGATCAACACGAAAAGATACATCCATATCATTGATCACCTTCTCCAGACTGAGGGCATCCGGCTTACCACCGCCGATAAAACCGTTACGCAATGCATACAGCGTTATCGCCCGGTACATCGCCCCCGTATCTATGTATGCATACTTTATTTCACGGGCAAGGTCTTTTGCCATCGTACTCTTCCCGCATGAAGAAAACCCGTCTATCGCTACAATTATTTTTTCCATATACATTATTATATATATTATGGCGCCGTCTCCGAAAGCGACATCGAAACGCTAACCATCAACGAGGTCGCCGAAGGATGATAACGAGCGACGGACGCTCCGACGTTAAATCGCGAAACTTTAATTCCGCCACCGACCGAAAAACCGCCAAGTCCATTTCCCGACGCCAGTTTCATATCCATTTTCGTCTTCGGATTAAAACCGAATCCCAACCAAAAATTATCGGACGGTACAAATTCGACACCCAACACCAGATGTTTTAACGCCGTTTCCCAAAAACCGTCATTCATCGCCATTGTCGTATTATCCAAATAGTCAAACTTCCACCGGTTCAGATAGATAGCCGTTACGGACAAACGCAAGGGGGCATACGCCATTCGTTTGGTCATACCCATTTGAATATCCCAGGGTATCCGTTGCCGTGTCTCGTCGTAAGCTTTCAGTTGCGCCCCGATATTCTTCAGGACAATCCCCAGCGCCAGATCCTTTTCCGAGTCAAAGTAACTCAACCCGGCATCCACGGCAAGCCCGAAAGAAGAATAGTCCGCCAGCGCCGAATAAAGAGCTTTCAGCGATAAACCGCCCCGCCATGTATCCGAAAGATCATACGCATACAGCGCATTAACACTTATATCCTGAACGGAAAATACGCCAAGTTCCACATTTTCGGGCGTCGTTTCTTTCATGCGACCGTAATTAACATACGTAGCGCCTATCCCCCAGGAACTGCGTTCGCGAAAAGCTTTCGTAAAAACCGCACTCCCGACATTAATGTCCGAAATGTAATTCATGTAATTGAAGTTCAGCATCCCGTCCATTTCCCCGCCAAGCAAAGCCGGATTGTGAAAAACAAGCGACGCGTCCCGTTCCACCAGCGAAACGGAGTATCCTCCAAGTGCGCTGACACGCGACGATGTCGGATAACGCAAAAAATTATATGCACTGTTGCCGTTCTGGGCATAAATATACGCCGGAACACTGCAACAGAACAGTACGAT
>JAITDQ010000200.1 GCA_031282485.1 Tannerella sp.
TATAAAACGCTGCAAATATACGAGTTATTTATCAAATGTTTCATATATTTCGTATTTGTTTTTGCCGATAAAGAGGAGCAGGGCGGTTTTCAGGTCGGGACGGCCTTCCATACGGTGTGCATGTATGTACTGTTTCAGCTGTCCCAGGCCTTCTTCCCGTTTCGCAGCGATTTCTGCCGCTTTGGCCGACGTACGGCAGTATTTTATCTCGAATATCCATTCGTATTTTATCTGTGGATACAGCGGATTGCGTTGCAGGTATATGTCCGAGCGGCCGGGAACGGTCTCGTATTCGCTCATCGGGATATACATCTTGCTCATGAACAGGTAGGCCAGCAAAAGTATCTTAATGTATTTCTCGTCGAACTGCCGCAAGTCGTGGTCGGACAGCTTGCCGAAAGCATTCTCCGACACATAGCGGATAAAACCGTGTACTTCGCCTTTTATCGCCAGGGCTGCGATTTCCTTATCCAGCTGATTCGACGAGACCGTCATTCCCGGAGACGTTTCCCGGAGCAGCTCGTCTAAGTATTCCCAGTACAGCGTTTGAATGGAGTAGTTCGGAATGATCAGGGACAACCTTGTGAAACTGCGTTCTTTTATAGTCAGCAAACCCATATAGAACAGCAGCGACGTGAAATAACGCTCGTCATTCAGCCTGTCGAGGGAGAATTTCTCCAGTATTTCGGCTGTGATGCCTCCGTCCTTTATTATCTGAAGCAGGGTCTCACGGTTCTTTTCGTTCTGCGCGAGGCGTCGCAGGCGGCCGTAATCCGTCCGCAGGTTATAGTCGATAATATTTTCAGGAGGGCGGTTTGATCTAAGTATCTGTCCAAAAAAGTACATAATCATGGCCGGGTTATATACGCGGTTTTCCCCGTCCGGGTGAAACAGGTAGCCGTTGTAATATGCCTCCATGTCCACATTGATTAACACCGGGTCGACGCCGGTTTCCGTCATCAGCCATTCCACTTCCTGCTGTGTAAAACCCATCATTTCGTTATACTCGATTTCCAGCGTAAGTATTTTAGCGATGTTGTAACCGCTGGTCAGGTCGTCGAGCATCACGGGCGAGATGCCGGTGACGAATGTCCGGTAAACGATGGACGATTTGGTGCCGGTTTTAATCTTCTCATAAAAATCGCGCACCAGCCCGTTGGCTGCAACCATCGCGTGGTAGAAATCCTCGCCCTCCAGTGTCCCCATAGCTATCAAATCGTTGGCAAAATGGTCGTATTCGTCGATAATGACAAATGCCTGCAAACCATAGTCGGACATGGCGCTAAATGCAATTTCCAATGCGTCAATGCCGGCATACTTGTCTTTTATCTCCCTCACGGTTTGCCGGGCTTCCGGTATGATCCCGTCATAATCATTGAAGAAGTTGCATACGGAAAGCTGCACCTTACGTGAAAAAGACGTAATAAAACCGTCCTTGCTGTTCGTGTTTATCCCCGAAAAGTCAAATTCCAGGATAACATAGCGATTCCGTTCCGGCGTCGGGTGTTTGCCGATATACAGGTTGCCGAACATCTGCTCGAACTCGTCTTTACAGTTGATATTGTAATAGCAGTTCAGCATCCTTAAAAACATACTCTTCCCGAATTTCCGCGGACGGATGAAGAAATGATTCCGGTTAGGTTCGCGTTCCAGTTCTTCGATAAACCGTGTTTTATCGACATAGGCATAATTATGCAGCACGATGTCTCTGAAGTCCGAATTGC
Organism: Tannerella sp.; assembly: GCA_031282485.1. Taxonomy (GTDB): domain Bacteria; phylum Bacteroidota; class Bacteroidia; order Bacteroidales; family Tannerellaceae; genus Tannerella. The sequence goes on from JAITDQ010000200.1 coordinate 1,725, forward strand.
CGCTGGGCAGACGTTTAAATGCGTTTGTTTTCATTGTAAAAATATTTATTTGTCCCACAAAAATAAGGATTATTTCGGAGATGCTTTAAAATTGCCGATTATTTTTTGTAAATTTGCGCCCGAAAAAATATATGCCGTATATTAAAATAAAAATAAATTATAAATCACAGAGAAAAAATTATGAAGTTAAAACAAACAGGAATTTTACTGCTGCTGCTTATTGGAATGAATAACGTTCTCGCCGACGAAGGCCAATGGATTATCACCGAACTCCACGAACAGAATTTAGCCCGCATGAAAGAGCTTGGATTCATGCCCGATTACAGTCATCTTTACGATAAGGATTCGCCCTGTGTGGCGGATGCCGTTGTCATTTTCGGCGGAGGATGTACGGGGATAACCGTTTCGGAAACAGGACTGATATTTACGAACCACCATTGCGGCTACAGTCCGATTCAGCAACTCAGCAATGTGGAAAACGATTATCTGAAAAACGGTTTCATTGCACAGCGTATCGAAGACGAGCTTCCCGTCGAAGGATTAAGCGTCCGCTATCTTAAAGAAACGATTGACGTGAGCGACAGCATTATTCCCCAAATATCGCATATCGAAAATGAATACAGACGCATCATTGCGGCGGATTCGATCGGCGATGAAATAATGAAATCCTTCGCAAAAGACCGTTTCACCGAAATGGAAGTCATCCCTTTTTACAGCATGAACAAATATTATATCGTGGCATACAGCGTATACCACGACGTACGCTTGGTTTTTGCGCCGCCGTCGTCACTCGGCAAATTCGGCGGCGATACCGACAACTGGATGTGGCCGCGCCATACGTGCGACTTTTCCGTCTTCCGCGTATATGCCGGCGCCGACAACCTGCCGGCCGAATATGATGCGGATAACCGCCCGTACAGCCCGAAATTCGTCGCCGAAGTATCCATACAGGGCTACCGGGATAAGGATTTCGCCATGACGATCGGCTTCCCCGGCAGTACAGACCGCTACCTCTCGTCCTGGGGAACGCAGCAGCGCATCGAAAGCACGAACGAACCCCGGATAGAAGTACGCGGAATAAAACAGGAAATATGGCAGAAAGCCATGCAGGACGACGACGCCATACGCATAAAATACGCATCCAAGTATGCCGGAAGCTCCAATTACTGGAAAAACTCTATCGGAATGAACCGCGGCCTTATCGGTCGGGATGTCATCGGACGCAAACAAAGGGAGGAAGACGCTTTTGATAAATGGGTACAGTCTTCCGGCAAAAAAGACACGTACGGCGACATCCTCCGGTTGCTTGAAAAAAACTATAAAGCCACAGACGAACAGCGGAAATACCTTACGTACCTTACCGAAGCGTTCGCATACGGCGCCGAAATCATACGTCTCGCAAGAATGTTCGGTCAAATCGACAACAGTAACCTTTCGGCGGTAGAAATAGAAGAGATAATGAACGACCGGTTCCGTCCCTTTTTTAAAGACTACGACCCGGAGCTGGATAAAAAAACGCTTGCCGCGATGATGAAAATCGTCAAAGAACGCGTTCCCGCAGAATACCTGCCCGACGTTTACCCCGCAATAGATAAAAAATACAAAGGCGACTACGAGCGTTACGCAAACGATTTGTTCGCAAAAGCCGCCGTCCTCTCCGAAGAAAAAATGACGGAACTGCTGAAAGACAAAAAGAAATACGACAAATACACGAAGAACGATCCCGCCGCACAGCTGTCGTTGTCCGTCATCATGACAATCATGGATATTGCGCAAAACCTGAGCAACGCCGAATACGAAATTATCAAAGGCAAACGCCTCTACTTGGCCGGCCTCCGCGAGATGTATCCCGACAGCATCTTTTATTCGGATGCAAACTTCACGATGCGCCTGAGCTATGGCTCGATAGGAGGATACCGCCCTTTCGATGCGACATGGTACGACCATTACACCACAACGAAGGGACTGCTGGAAAAAGAAGACCCTTCAAGCCATGAATTTTGGCTCCAGCCGGAAATAATAGATATCGTAAAGGCGCGTGACTTCGGCAACTACGCCGACAAAAACGGGGAACTGCAACTCTGTTTCCTCTCCAACAACGACATCACGGGCGGTAATTCGGGCAGCCCCGTGTTCGACAAAAACGGCCGCGTGATCGGACTGGCTTTCGACGGAAACTGGGAAGCCATGAGCGGCGACATCTCGTTCGAAACGGAATTGCAGCGCACAATCAGCGTAGATATGCGCTACATCCTGTGGACGATCGAAAAATGGGGCAAATGCCCGCGCATCATCCGTGAATTGAAGATCGCAAACTGATCCGGCACACTATGTTCTTCTCGCTAATCGTCCCCATATACAACCGTCCCGAGGAAGCGCATGAACTCCTGGAGAGTTTGTCGCAGCAGACGTATACGGCGTTCGAACTCGTGCTGGTCGAAGACGGTTCGTCGCGGCCATGTGCGGACGAAGTGGCGAAATTCCGGTCGGCGTTCCGCATCAACTACATTGTAAAAGAAAATTCCGGCCGGAGCGATACCCGCAACACCGGTATGAAAAACGCAAAAGGCGATTATTTCATCTTTTTCGATTCCGACTGCATCATACCGCCCCGTTATCTCGAAACGGTCGACCGCCTGCTGCAAGAAGACTATGCCGACTGTTTCGGCGGCCCCGACCGCGAGCATCCGTCGTTCAGTGCAATGCAGAAAGCGATCAATTACGCCATGACGTCTTTCTGGACAACAGGCGGCATACGCGGCGGGAAAGTAAACATGGAAAAGTTCAAGCCGCGGACGTTTAACATGGGTTTTTCACGCGCCGTATATGAAAAAGCCGGCGGCTTCAAAGACATGTACGGCGAAGACATCGACCTCAGCATACGCATCGGCAAAGCCGGCTTCACCACGAAATTATACCGCGACGCGTTCGTTTACCATAAACGCCGCGTCAACCTGAAACGGTTTTACAGGCAAGTCCATATTTTCGGTCAGGCGCGTATAAACCTTTACCGGTTATACCCCGATTCGCTAAAGCCGGTACACACACTGCCCGCGTTTTTCGTACTGGGAGCGGTTGCCGTAACCGTATCGGCGATCGTTCTTTCGGCATGGATACTTGTCTTTCCCGCAATTTACGTTTTGCTCCTGTTTTCCGATTCCCTGCTGAAAACCAAAAGCCCGCGAATCGCCGGCCTGTCCCTCATCGCTTCATTTATACAAATATTCGGATATGGATTCGGATTCATCAAATCTTTTATCCTGAAAATAATATTCCGTCGGGGATTGGAAGATATCGAAACGATTAAAAAAGTTTATAAATAATATAAGCGCCCTTCTTATTAACTAATAATAACATACATTTGTTTGTGCAATATATTTTATATATCTAATTTTGTAATCAATTTAAACTTTCAATAAAATTACAGTGTTTATGAACAATATAAGTCAATATTTATTGGGATACGGCATACGCCCTTCCATTCAACGCATTGCAATCATGCGCTATCTGACAAACAACAGAACGCATCCTA
>JAITDQ010000356.1 GCA_031282485.1 Tannerella sp.
AATTTTCTGCATAAAACCATGAATCTTTCGAGGGGGCAAATGTACTGCAAGTTAAGGGTAATACAAAATAAATTCATTTATTTTTGTTGTCCGGCAAAAATAAACCCGTTTATTTTGCACTGTTCCCCCGGCCTGCATTACCTTTGTACACTCAGCCGGAAGGCCTCCTCAACGAAGTTCATCAGAATAACTTTTTTCCAAAAACAGTCTTATGAAGTTGTCAACCGGTGCACGAATCCTGACATAATTAGACCAAATTTTGAATCTTTCCGTCCTGTGAATGAATATTGAAAGTATTTGAATGAATATTGAACGCCTGCTTTCGGATTAAACGTTTATTTTGCAAAATATTTAACTAAATATTTGACCAACATTATACAATTATGATTATATTTGCAATCGGAATTACAGTTATCTTTTATTACTTGAATAAAACATCATTTGAATAAAGCATGAAGTACACAAAAATAACATATTGGACAGTTGTCTGTTGCAGCATATTTCTATTACTGCAATATGCTTACCGGTATCATTTCTATTATATCGAGCAGCTACAATTATTCCGGTTCAGCAGGCAATATGCCTCCGATATAATTATCGGACCGGGAGGGCTGTCGCTTTATATAGCCCGTTTTCTCGTTCAGTTTTATCTGTTTCCCGTCGCCGGAGCGCTTGTGACGGCGTGCTTATTAACATCTGCAAGTATATTAACACACCGTTTACTGGAAAAAATTTCGCCTTCGCGTACCGCTTTATTCGTAAGCCTCCTGCCGGCCGTATCGCTTTTTATCCTGCATACAGACATGAACTACAATATTCAGGGAACAATAGCATGCCTCATCATGCTCATAACAGCCAATCTGTATGTCACGATACATCCCTTTACAAAAAGACTGGCAGCCGGCCTTATAATGGCGCTTGTCCTTTTCTTTACCGCCGGGGCGGTTGTCTCATTATTTGCCATATTTGTCTCAATTTGGGAAATCATCCGTAAAAATCCCGGTTGGTATTTCATTTTGATTTTACCTGCAGAGGTCGCCCTTACCGGACTGCTGGCTTTGTATCTGAACCGGCAGGGAGAATTAAGCATGATCATCCTGCCTGATGCGTATTATGATCCTCTCATTAAAAATAAAACGGTATATTACGCCTGGTGCACATTCCCCGTCTCACTTATTATAGCCCGGTTATCCGGTAAAGGCATCTTCCGGGCAAGACCGGAATCAGCAGCTGCTTCACCCAAAAAAGTATGGACAGTGACGGCATTGCAACTGCTCGCGTTCTTCGCATTTCTCCTGTGGATAAGCGTAAACGATAAACGCATCCTGTTAAAAAGCGTCGAACAGGATTATTATCTGCGCAGCTGCCGGTGGGACAAAATTATCGAAACGTTCCCTGCGGAACGGCACAGCCTGCAGATGATGAATGTCCTGAACCATGCGTTAGCACAAAAAAACCTGCTGGGATACCGGCTGTTCGACTATAATCCGCAGGGATACCAAAGTGTTCTGGCCGAATGGGACGACACACAGGTCAATGCCATCGCATTAAGTGATATTTATTACCATATCGGGGATATCGCCGTTGCGCAGAAACTGGCGTTCGAAGGCATGGTATCTTCGCTGAACGGTGGAAACGTACGTTTACTGCAACGGCTTATCGAAACAAACATTATCTTCCGCGAATATCCGGTTGCCGAAAAATACATCCGGTTACTGGAACAGACACTTCCATACAGGAAGAAAGCGCAGTATTACCGGACATTTTTATACGACGATACGGCCGTTGAAAACGACCGTGTACTGGGGAATAAAAGAAAAGCGCTCATTAAAAATAATGTATATGCCGTTTCAAACAACCGGCTCGAAACATTCGAACGCTTAGCGGGGCATCATGCAGGAAATCCGCTCCCCATGCAATATCTGCTGGCTATATGCCTGACCAATAAAGACCTGAAAACTTTCCGCGCCATACTTGAAAAATATTTCAGGACAGACCAGCTGCCTGCTTTGTCAACGAATCAGCAGGAAGCCGTGATCGCTCTGGAACAGGACAATCCCGGATTTTGGATAACAAACGGCGTAAGCCCCGGCGTTGAAAAAAGATTCAGGGCTTTCGACGCGGATATGACAATTAACCACGCGGCTCCCGATTTTAAGGAAAAGATGCGGTTATCCCACGGAAATACATACTGGTATTATTTATTATTCAATAATATAAAAACAATTAACGCAAATGCGACTAACGATTTATATAGCGGTAACACAGCTATCCTGATCGCCCAAATCAAGTGGGGGGTTGGGGGTAAACATGTTGATAATAATAAAGTTATTGACATATTTCCTGACTACACAAATGTCACTGTTCCGCCAAATATTGCCCCTCTTAACTTTTCAATAAGGATAGAAACCGGCCGGAAAGCAACTGCAGTTTTCAGTGCGGACGACTTTTCATTTCCGGTTTTGTCCGATAAAAAGGGACAGTTTACAATACCCCCTTCGAAATGGAAAAAACTGCTCGATACGGCCAAAGGAAAACAGATCGAAGTGGCCGTCACAACAGAAAAAGACGGTAAAAAAAGTATCTGTACGACGTTTCACATTTATGTAGCGGAAGAGCCTGTCGACTCGCATATTGCATACCGCTTAATCGAACCCGGCTACGCTCTGTGGAACCGGATGGGCATATACCAGCGCCATTTGGAAACGTACAGGGAATCGCCCGTCTATGAGAACATAATGACCGGCTACAACTGTGTAAACTGTCATTCTTTCTGCGAACGGAACCCCGGCAAAATGCTCCTCCATCTTCGCGCCAAACACGCAGGCACCGTATTGATCGACGGCGATGAGATTGATTTCCTGCAGACAAAAACAGAGCAGACCGTTTCGCCATTAGTTTACCCGTCATGGCATCCTTCCGGGAAATTCATTGCATTTTCCGTAAACCGCACCACACAGGGTTTGCATCCCGCTCAAAGGGTAGAGGTTTTTGACAAAGCTTCGGACGTAGTCGTTTACGACATTGAAGAACAAACCGTTTTAGCGGCGCCGCCCGTTTTCTCAAAAAGTAATTTTGAAACATTCCCCTCATTTTCCGCCGACGGCAGGACGCTTTACTTCTGCAGCGGGACGGCATGCGTCATGCCCGATTCCATCCGGAACCTCCGATACAGCCTGTGCAGCATCTCCTTCGACCCCGAATCCAAAACCTTCGGCAACAGGGTCGATACACTGTACAACGCCGAACGGACAGGCCGGAGCGTCTCCTTTCCCCGGGTCTCACCCGACGGGCGGCGCCTGATGTGCACGCTTTCGTCTTACGGAACATTCCCGATATGGCATAAAGACGCGGATTTATACCTGATTGACCTGGAGAAAAAGGAAGGGATGCCCCTGTATGCCATAAACAGCGAACAGGCCGATTCGTATCATTCATGGTCGTCCAACAGCCGCTGGGTGGTCTTCAGCAGCCGGCGGTTAGACGGTTTGTATACGCGGCCGTTCTTCGCCTATATCAATGAAAGGGGAGAGGCGGCCAAACCGTTCCTGCTGCCCCAGAAAAACAGCGATTCCTACTACACGGAGTTGATGAAATCATATAATATCCCGGAATTTGTTTCGGGAGAAATAACGAACAGATCATACGCTATCAGCAGGAAAGCGAAAGATAAAAACAGCATGCGACAGGTTAAATTCAAATGGAAACCGTCGCGTTAAACCACGTGTGATTTTAACAGAGTACAAATTTAAAAAATGAATGCCTATGGAAAAGGAAAAAGAAAAGAGAGATTTCAGGAACAATTATTAACTAATTAATTAACAGTTTTTTTAAACAAATTTATTTTATTAATCATGGAAAAACAAAAGTATGATTATTTAAATTTAAACGGGAACTATTGGAAAATCCCGTTATTGATGCTCGCTTTTTCACTGTTGGCCGGAACGCACGGAGCAATTCATGCAAACGGCATAACAGACAAAGGTGAGTCCGGCGATTTATCGTCGAACACAACGATTGTTCAGCAACAGAAAATCACCGTAAAAGGTGTCGTCAAGGATGAATCCGGGGAACCGGTTATCGGAGCGAATGTTGTTGAAAAAGGCACTGCAAACGGCACTTCAACCGACGTCGACGGTAATTTTACGATTTCGGTTGCGAATGGCGTTCTTCTTGAAATTTCCTATATCGGTTATATCAAACAGGAAGTGACGGTAAGAGACGCTTCCCTGAACGTAACCTTGAAGGAAGATACGCAAACACTCGACGAAGTGGTTGTTACCGGATTCGGACTGTCGCAAAGGAAAGCGACGCTGACAGGCGCTATCTCGGTCATCGGTGCGACGGACATCAGCCGTTCGGTATCCTCTACGGCGTCGGGTGCGCTGGCGGGGAAACTGCCCGGCGTCAACTTCCGCCAGCCCGACGGACGTCCCGGCGCATCAACCAGCATTCAAATCCGTAACATGGGTACGCCGCTGTACGTTATCGACGGCGTGATTTCGGACGAAGGACAGTTTAATAACATTGACTTCAACGACATCGAG